>CANJQC010000055.1 GCA_947476295.1 Planctomycetaceae bacterium
CTGTGACCTGCCTTCAGGCGTCACCAACTCCACCGATTGCCTCCGGGATTTTGCGCCCCGCAGCTTCTTCTGCCAGTTGTAGAACGACGCAACTGACACGCCCTCCCACTCACAGAATTCAGCCACCGTCAGCCCTGACTCTCGCCGCCCCCGAATCCGCTCGCTCCACGCACAATGCTTCCCAAGATCTACATGACGCCCCATGATTCATTCCTCCGCTCGGTTGAAGAAAACTCAAACCGACAGAGAATGCAGGGGCTGTCTATAATGGTTGTGGGGTACGGTTACAGCTTGCTGACAAATGAGCCGACCGCCAAGGTGGGCATCAAGAACAAAGGACTGATGGCCGGATGGAACGAGCACTACTTGGCAGAAGTCCTTTTCAAAAAAACGACTTAACACGCAATCGCCCTGGTGACCGCCCCCTGCTGGTAGTGCAGCATCTCAAATCAAAATGCGGTTTGTTTTAAACGCATTTTATAGAGTAAGAATTATCAACAAATGCATGGCACATTTCCTTAGACTTTCTTGGTGCGTAGTTCACTTGGGCCCCGTGTTGAATCATCTGAATACCTGTCCGATCACTAAAATCACGACTGATTATCCTTTCGAGGTTGTTACTGGCATCTACTATTCCACCTTCTTTTCCGACGAGTTTACCCTCTTTTATCATTGCGTTACCATATTTTGCATGCATTGGAGGCAGCTTTTGAACCGCGTCTTCTTGGTCCCCAACCCCGTGGCCAAGAGCGTCCTTCACTCTCGTGACGGACATCAGGTCATAGTCCGAATACATATAGTCACCATGGAACAGAACGCATCCGGCCGTGTTTCCCTCGTAGACGATTTTAAAGCCATTTGTAAGTTCGTGTCTCCCGGCAACCTCGGTCTTCTTCTGGTCAATATGTTCGGCAAAAAATTTGTTCCACCAGTTATTCGCGTCCTTGAAGTCTTCTGAACTCGCGTAAACTATTTTCTCGTGCATTGGGTAAACAACAAGGCCTGCTGTAGTTTCATTGTCACGTTCTGGCTTGTATGTCTTGGCTTTGCAATTTAGAGGTTTTGGTTTGTAGCCGTTCCGGCCCATATACCGCATGGAGTATGGGTTCTGTGCGCGAACAACAATTTCGCAGCGCACTTTTGCCGAATTTTCATGTGTCAATCTTTTAAAGATTTCGATGTGGTCGCGACGCATTGGCGGAATTGGGTTCATCAGTTTCTCTTAATCCGAATGGCGGAAACGTCCTTGTCAACGTCTAGGGGGTCTGTCCACAGACCTCGTACGAATTCGAAATTGTTCTGGCGATGCTATAAAACTGGCTACCACTACCGGTTCGTTTGATTTTCAGCCGCTTTCGTCAGCGATTTTTCGCGCGACGTTGCGTTACGAAGACAGGAATGACTCGAACATTTCGTGTAACAGTACACAGACTTGTCTTCCGTGAAAAGGCGGAATTGATCGGATCTGTGTCGTCGTTACTCGTATATGCGGAGTGAGATTTGTCCGTCCGCCTGACTAAGGGTTGACCGGCAGTGACGAACTGACAACCGAACGGATGAAGGCAAGGAGGTCGGCGGCTTCATCGGCGGTCAGATCCGCAAGGACTCCGTCCGGCATGAGGGATTTTGTACTCTTCTGCAGTTCTTCAATGTCGGATCTCGCAATGGTGACCTGTTGTCGATCGGCCAGCTTCAGAATGACCCGTTCGTCAGACTGGCTTTCCATCAAGCCATTCAGGACTCGGCCGTCATTTATCACTGCTGTCCAGGTTGCAAACTTATCATCAATTTTTTGGGACGGCTGTACGATATGCTGCAGCAGTTCCGACATGTGGACATATTTTCGGCTGATGTCGGCCAGAGTCGGACCGACAGACATCGCGGCATCATCCTGATGATGACAACTGCGACAACGCGCGGCATCGCTGAAGAAGATCAGGCGGCCTCGTAATGCATCGCCGTCTTGTGAAAGGACCAAAGAAGGCTCAAATGTCCTTCCCAGCGTTTTCTTGCGCTGCGATTCCGGGACGAAGGCATCGAATAAGCCTCGAACATCGCTGCTGGCATTCCGAACGGATTCGATCGTCACTTCACGATCCCACGACGACAGTTTTTCTGAATGCAGTTGCGCCATCAGGGCGAGCGAGCCTTCTGTGGATCCCACCAATGTCTGAATTGCGTCGGTGCGTGCGGCCACGTCGGAATTCGTGAACTTTAGTGATGCCAGAGCCGTGGCCTGCGGCGATCCGGAAACAAGCGGCTCTGACCAATCAGGAGACTGACTCGGATTATTCGGCAATGATTGGATCCAGCGTTCGATCAGTGAAATCCCGTGGCTGTCTACGACCTGCGATCCGATGTACGGCATCCGCGCATAGCCCAGCTTGGACATGCGATACATCATCACTGATCGATACGGATCTCCGGGGACAATGATCTCTGTTTTCCTCATTCCGAAGGAGCCGATGCCTGTGCCTTTGTTGGTATTCAATTGATCGAATGCCAGATCCCGAGTCAAAAAGAATGACACGATCGCATTGCCGCCTTTGTGGTGACACATGCTGCAGTTGCCATGCAGATACGATCGAGCGCGATCATTCAGGTCCAGCGATTCATTCTTTGTATCCACCAGATGCCAGGCTTGACTTTGGGCCTCTTCTGGAATCGCAGCGATGACGTGCTGACTCAACAGCGACTCCAGTTGATCTGCACTGCCTGAACCATTCGCAGTCGGCCGCGACAGTTGGTTGCCCACAAACCCCAGCACGAATCCAGGGCCTGCATTATGGCACAGGCGACATTCATTGATCGCGTTGCTGTGCCAAGTGCGTTCGGCAACTTGACCAACACTGTTGGCATCCGGCCAGAGCACGGGCTTCGTCGTGCCGATTGAGCTGACGAGTTCCGCGTCTGTGCCAGATTCGTTCCAGAGGTAGCTGTAGGGATTCCACACGCCGTTCTGCAGATGCAGAATCTGAGTCTCCGAAGGCTTGTCGGCCTTTCCGGACTTATCAGGAACCGACAAATGCTTTGCGAATGCCGTACCTTCCGGATACGTCCCCCGAACTCCGCTGTTTGCAGCCAATTGAATCCGGTCATTGCCGGGCACAGCGACAAATCGCTGAGCGACGGCACCGTCGGTCCAGCGCGGAACAACGACGTCGTATCCAACAACACCGGGGGCTGGCTGCATCGGGGTCAGAGATTTGAAGACACCGGTTTGGCTGAGCAGTTTCGGAAAGTTGGCCGAGAGATCTTCCACGTAGTTGGGAAGCAACTCGTAGATTTGTCCGGTGAGGTCATAATCGAGCACAAACAATTCGCCAGCCGATCCTTCAAGGAAATCCGTGATTCGCAGGTCAGTATCGACCAGCGTACGGCCGACAAACGATCCGTCGGCCACTCGACCAACCGACCAGATCGTTCCCGTGATGTAGTCACCGTAGACGAATTCTCCGTCCAGCGTCGTGAGTTTTCCACCGCGATAAACAGGACCGCCGATGACCGAGTTTGCTTCCGAATGATGATGGTCTCGAATCGGTGGTGTGATCGGGGTCGGTCCCGGGGTGACTTCTGTCCGCAGCCGCGCGCGGCCTTCCATAATCGGCCAGCCGCAATTGGTTCCGTTGCCGACCAGATAAACCATCTCCCACGTTTCCCAGCCGTTGTCCGCCACAAAAATTTCGTTCGTCTTCGAATCGATCCCGAACTTCCACGGATTGCGGAGACCGTAGCCGAAAATCTCTGGCCTCGCAGCGGAATTATTGACAAACGGGTTGTCCAGCGGGATCGAATAGTTCTGTCCCGTGGCCAGATGATCAACATCAAGTCTCAAGATTGCGCCGAGCAAATCGGTCACATCTTGGCCCGTCGTTAATCCGTCTGGCGGATTGGGTCCGGAGCCATCCCCGGTTGCAATGTAGAGCAGACCGTCCGTCCCGAATCTCAGGCAGCCGGCGTTGTGACCTCCCGAAGGCCAGGTGATGATGACCGTTTCGCTCTTCGGATCGATGACCGGAGCGGTCTCATTCGTCATAATAAATCGCGACAAGCGAGTATGTAGCCCTCCTTCCGGATGGACGAGGCAAAGATAGATAAATCGATTCGTCTGGAATTGCGGATGCAGCACGGCGGCAAAAAGCGACACGTTGCCATCGGCCTGTATTTGAAGATCTGCAGCGAGGTCCGCTTGATCCGTGGCTGCATCTTTTTGAAACGTGAAAACTCGTCCACCGATTTCCGTGACCAGCAGTCGATTCGTGCCGGGGATCTCCTGAAGACTCGTGGGATGATCGAATTTCAGTTGAGGAAATGCGGGAACAATCCTGAACGGTTCCGGAGGTGTCGGCGTACCTTGCAGATGTGATGTGGTCCATGGTTCTCGCGGCTGCGGCTCTGTTGCCGTTGCGCCGTGACACGGAAGGACCATGGCTATCAGGAATGCCAGACTCCACGATCGTGTCGAAAGCACTTTTCCCATGCTCGTTCTCTCCTGAGTTCAACTGCGGCGGTTGAGAAGTCGCTCACACGGCGAATCTTGAACGGCATTGCAGTCCTTTGGTGATCGAAATTCAATCGTGTCGGGAAGAAAACAAGTCCGGTTCTTCTCTCTCTCGGCAAGCAGTATGGTGTCAGCTCAACAGTAGATCCGCAACTCCACGCGCAATGCTTCGAACGCCGGACTCGCAGGATACCGGCATATGCGAGGCATGAACTCGCCGACGACATTGGGAGACAAGGTAGCGCCGCCGAATAGTAAATTCTTTTAATCTGCCACAAGAATCCCAATCGATTCAATCGCCGCATGGCCTGACTTGCGGAACGGCCGTGGCATTGGTTGAGCATGACCTTGCTCGTCGATTGTTCGACAGCGAAATGTGTATTCACCAGCGGGCAAGCCCGGCATGACGGCAGCCCAATGCGCATTGGTGAGTCGCAGTGGCCAGTTCTGCGGAACACCGACAGCGTCGAAGCCATGAGTCTGCTGCGGAATTCCTCCATTGCTCAGCAGGCCCCACTGCCGCGGCGCGGGCAGCAGTTCGGCATCAATCCACGGTGCCATTGTGAAATAAGGATCGTTCTTCGGTCGCTCGGTCGCATTCGATTCCATCGACACCTGGACTTTCGACAGTCCTGAAATACCAACCTGAGCATATCCCGAAACCGTGATCGCTTCACCAGGCTTCACTTCTTTGGGGACGGAAATCGTGGCGGCGAAAGTCTTCAATGGACTATCGACGTCGTTGTTCTGCTCGGCATACGTATCATTCGCATGAGCCAGATTGGTCAGCACAACATGTGTCAGCCATTTGATCGATTTGAAACCGTACGCTTCGGGCACAACCACGCGCACCGGACCGCCACGCTCAGAATTAAGCCATTCACCATTCAGCTTGTAGCAGAGAATCACGGGTGGCAGATCGAATAAATCTTCCAGAACCCGTCCGATCGGCAGCGAACTGCGAAACATCTGCGTGGCATCATCGTTGTGGTAGCCGTAGTAGAAGACTCGCCGAAGATCTTCGCGCGGCTTCGTCAGCCAAATGACCTCCCGCAGGGGCACACCTTCCCACAATCCCATGCCGAGCGGGCAGCCCAGATTTAGACACGTCATAACCTTAGGAAATCGAACCGCATGCGTTTCACCGAGCTTTAGCAAAGCTTCGAAATCGAGCGACGTGCCATCGACTTTCGTCAGCGGCCTGCCAATCTTCGCCGGATTGTCGGGATCAGAAATCACTTCCAGACGCCATGTCTCTCGTGTCAGTCCAACTTCGGATTTCTTGTCATCCGGCAGCGAATGCGGCAGCGGCATCCCTCGAGAAACATCGCGAAAATCTTCTGCGGGCGTAAAGTATGGGTCTGACCGCACACCACCTTTATCCGGCTTGACATGTTTCTTTGGCGCAGCCGATGCTGTCTCGTCGGCAACAACATTGACCGCCATCTGCGACACCGCACATCCGAACACACCGGCCTTCAGAAAAAAACGCCGCGTGAGTTCAATATGCTCGGCAAGAAATTCAGCACGATCCATGATTGCAACCCCAATTGTGTTCATAATCACATCGGCGAGCGGCATGCGTTAGCTGGCCGGTACATTGCGATTCAGAAGTATAGCGGTCTTCGCGCGCGCGGGAGTGGCATTCGTACCTAGGGGCACACGCCCAATGCCACTCGATTTAATCCAGTGTCGTCTTTCGCTCTGCGAAAGTAACGCTACTTTTGCGGAGCAAAAGGCGACACTGAATCAACGAAAGTCGCAAATCGAGTACCGGCGGGCTGACGCCGCACCGCTCGCCGCAGTGGTGTCGGCCTGGGAATAACTGTTCCTGGGATCCTCTTCGTAGAATGCATGACGGTACCGGAATCATTTTTTCCCGCTGAAGCAGGGACAGCGGCTTGAATTCCTGTCATTATTTGCTCGATGTCACGCCACTGGCCAAATTCCGTCAATGCCTCACAAAGAGACGACTACTGTGAAACATTCCCTTCTTGCCATTTCGTTTGTCGTCGTGCTATTGACGGTCTCACCATCTGACGCGACTGCTCAGGAGATTTCCTGGCATGCCTCGGGGAAAAATGGAGTGGTAGCGGCCGGACATGCGGATTCGGTGGCGGCGGGCGTGAGGATTCTGGATGCTGGTGGGCGTGCGGCCGATGCTGCAGCGGCGACGATCTTGGCGCTTGCCGTCACGGACTACGGTTCGTTTGCGATCGGTGGTGAGGTGCCTGTTCTGGTCTACGATGCGAAGACGAAGCACGTCAAATCACTGAGCGGTGTTGGCGGAGCACCTCTGGATCCGGCAGCGATCGAGTGGTTCTACCAGAATGGCATCCCGTCAACGGGAAGCATGAAGGCAGCACCTGCGCCGGGGGCGGTTGATCTGGTCATCACACTTCTGAAGCTCTACGGAACGATTTCCTTTGAGCAGGCGGTGACGCCGACACTGGAGCTTCTCGACAAAGGCAACGCAACGTGGCATCCAAATCTCGCCTTGACGCTGCGCAAACTGGTCGATGCGGAGCGTGCTGCCCAAGGAAGTCGTGAAGAGAAACTCAAGGCGGCACGCGATCGTTTCTACAAGGGAGATGTTGCTGATGAGCTGGAAGCGTGGTACATCGCGACGGGTGCGTTTCTTCGCAAACAAGATTTGGAAGCCCAGACGACGCTGGTGGAAGATCCGGTTTCGATCGAATACCGAGGCTACACGGTTTACAAATGCGGTCCTTGGACGCAGGGACCTGTGCTTTGTCAGAATCTGCGACTGCTGGACGGATTCGATCTGCACTCGATGGGGCATCTTTCCGCCGACTGCATTCATGTGATGACGGAGGCCATGAAACTAGGTTACGCTGACCGAGATGACTACTACGCGGACCCTCGCTTTTCGTCGGTGCCGATGAACGAACTGTTGTCCGACAGCTATACAAAACTCCGTCGTCCGCTCATCGATCTGCAACACGCATCAATGGACCGTCGTCCTGGTGATCCCGTAAAAATGCTGGCGCTGCGAACTGATAGGGCTCCGGACAACGAGACTGAAAAGATTCCGAAGCAGGACACAACAACGTGCGTCGTGGCTGATCGCTGGGGCAATGTGATCGCTGCGACTCCGAGCTGCAATATGTTGACGAACACACCCGGTCCTTCGGGAGTCAATACAGGAAACCGCGTGCGAAGTATGAATACAAATCCGGGTCATCCCAATCGAGTCCAGGCAGGCAAGCGACCCAGAATCACATTGACACCGACCATCGTTCTGAAGGATGGCTTGCCCGTGGTTGCGATCAGCGTGGCCGGGGGAGATCTGCAGGATCAGACGACACTGAACGTGCTGCTCAACCACATCGACTTCGGCATGATGCCGAAAGAGGCCGTCACGGCACCTCGGTTCAATATGAACCATCACCAAGATTCGTTCAATCCAAATCCCGATCGCAACGCCGCGTTCGTGGGACGCGGTGAACTGAAGGTCAACGAAGAAATCCCGCAAGCCGTCCGCAAGAATCTGTCAGACCGCGGACACCTGCTGGGGATCGTTCCATCGCCAATCGCTCATCCCGTGATGATTTTCATCGACCACAAGACCGGCCTCATGCACGCCGCGGGCGACCCCAAAGCCAACCGCCACGCCGGTGCCGCACGATAACGGCTGGGTTAGGCAAGTACGTCCCTCACAACCTGGCCTTCCACATCCGTCAGACGTCGTTCCAGCCCGTTGTAGTAGAACGTGAGTCGTTCGTGGTCGAGTCCAAGCAGGTGCAAGATGGTGGCGTGGAAGTCATGCACAGTGACGATGTTTTCAATGGCTTTGTAGCCGAATTCATCAGTCGCTCCGTAGCTGAACGGGGCTTTGACTCCGGCACCAGCCAGCCAGCAGGTGAAGCCTTCGGGATTGTGGTCTCGTCCGCTGGCTCCTTTTTGAAATGTCGGCATTCGTCCGAATTCAGTACACCAGACGACGAGTGTGTCTTTTAACAGTCCGCGCTGTTTGAGATCTATGATCAGGGCAGCGGTAGGCTGATCGAGGACCGGGCCGTGGATGCTGTATTGATCCTTGAGCACCTTGTGTCCGTCCCAATTACTGACGCCTTCGCCGCCGGTCTGATACGCACCGTTGAACAACTGGACGAATCGCACACCCTGTTCCAGCAAGCGCCGCGCGAGTATGCAGTTTTTCGCGTAGCCAGCCTTCAGTATATTCTCTGTATCGTCTGCGCCGTACATGGCAATCGTCGATGCAGATTCGGTGGAGAGATCCCGCACTTCCGGAATGCTGAGCTGCATTTTCGCGGCCAGTTCGTAACTGGAAATGCGAGCGGCCAGCTCAGTGTCGCCGGGGAAGCGTCCGAGATGGCGTTCATTGAGCCGTTTCAAAAAGCCTCGCGTCTTTCCATCGGCTGATTCAGAGATCGATTCTGGCCGTGCAAGGTTACGAATAGGCAGAGACGTGTTGAAGTCTGTGCCCTGATAAGCGGCTGGCAGAAACCCAGGCCCCCAGTTGTTGACGGAATTCTGCGGGGTACCGCGTGGATCGGGAATTGCCACATACGCGGGCAGGTTCTCGTTCTCTGTGCCAAGTGCATAAGCGGTCCAGGCTCCTATGCTGGGAAAGCCATCCAGCGTGAATCCCGTGGACATATAATTTTCACCGGGCCCGTGCGTGTTTGTCTTTCCCTTGATCGAATGCAGAAAGCACATGTCATCCGCCAGCGCGCCGAGATGTGGGACAAGGTCCGAGATCATCTTGCCGCATTCGCCGCGACGCTGAAACTTCCAGGGGCTTTGAGTCACATTTCCCTGTTCGCCCTGAAACGTAATCAGCTTGTCAGCGCCCGGCAAAGGCTGACCGTGCCTAGCGATCAATTCGGGCTTGTAGTCGAACGTATCGAGATGGCTGCAGGCTCCTGAGCAGAAGATGACAATGACTCGTTTTGCTGCCGCAGGGAAGTGCGATGATCGCGGTGCGAATGGATGAGCGGGCTCGATGACAGGCCGTATGGAGCTTGTGCCACCGACCGTACCGAGCTTAGTATCTTCCGCTTTCAGCAATCCCTGTTCGGCGAGCATCATCGTCAGCGCAATGCTGCTGAGCCCGGTCCCGGTGTGATTCAGAAATCCGCGACGATTGAGAAGGTGGTGGCCGGCGAGGAGATCGATATGTTGCATGAAGTTAAGTCCGCAGAGCAAGAGTGCAGCAGGTCATTTCTGCCGGAGAGGACTACGCGACTTGTCGCATCCAGCGACCAATCGAGGTCAAATAAAAGCCAACACGGCAACGTGGAGCGGCCATACGGTCCACCGACATTCGCCTCGCGGCAAGAATCCTTTCCGGCAGAAAAGGATCGACTTTGTTACTCAATAAACAAAAATTCGTTGCTGTTTAGCACCGCCCGACAAAACGCGGAAATGCCTTGATCAGTGATGAAGGTCTGAGAATCTACGAACTCTGCAGCATCCGGTTCGCGACCGTAACACAGCCAGAATGCCCGTGCGATCTGCTTGCCCCGATCATCGCCGCAATCGCGTTTAAGGCGATCAGCAAATAACTGAGCCTGTTGCAGCATAAACGGACTGTTGAATAGATTCAGGGCCTGCAGCGGAGTTGTCGAACGGCTGCGTTTGGGAACGGATGTTGCTGCATCGGGGCAATCGAACACGCCGAAGACGGATTCCTTTTCAAGGCGAACCTTGGTCATGTAGATCATGCGTCGCCAGTCTTCCGGGCCGTATGATTTCTTTGGAAAGTAGTGCCTTACGTTTTCCAGTTCCACCTCAAAGCCGCTGAAGCCAGGGCCGTACATGCGGTCATCGAGTACTCCGGTCACCGCTAGGATGCTGTCGCGGATTGGTTCGGCCTCAAGACGACGGGGAGGAAATCTCCACCACCACTGCGTATCGGCATCAGCCTGAAGTGCGTCGTCACGAGGCTGGCTGCTCTGTTGATATGTTGCAGAATTCAGGATCAGCCGATGCACATGCTTGAGCGACCAGTTGTGCTCCATGAGCTCCATCGCCAGCCAGTCCAGAAGTTCCGGATGAGTCGGCGGCACCCCGGCCTTCCCAAGATCGCTCGGCGTGGCCACAAGTCCTTTCCCAAGATGAAACTGCCACAGACGATTCACGATGACACGTGCCGTCAGCGGATTCTCCTTCGAGGCCATCCATTCCGCCAGTGCCAACCGACGCTGCTGCTCCGGCGAGGCTTCGGAGATTGCTAATTTTCCAAGTGCTGCGACGGTGCCAGGCTCAACTTGTTCACGTTTTGCGAGGGGCTCACCGCGAAACAGGCGATGAGTCGCCCCAGGCTGCTGAAATGTACCCGCATAGACAGTCGCTGTTACTTGGAGCTGCGACTTTCGTTGTTCGTGCTCTTGAAGTTGATTCAGCAGCTGACGCCCCTGTTCGGCCTTGTCGTTCGGAAACTTTGCGAAATCGTATTCAGGTTGCGTCAAAGCCGCGCCGGTGAACGGAAGGCGATCGGCGGACGAAGCCACGGGCTTCCATTGATCGGGCTCAACAGAGACCTCAATCACGTACTGCGTTGCTAGGCGATCGCCGAACTGGCCCTCGCGATCTCGAGCCCAGACGATGCGATCGACAGTCACCACTTTCGACAGTTCGATCTGAATCCACCCTCGACCGGGTTCATTGGAAATCCAGCTGTGGGAATTTCCAAAACGACCGTCGTTGATGTTTTCCAGCTTGTGGATCTCATACCCCGGCAGGGCACTCGAGCAGGTCGCTTTGGCTCCCGTCGATGACAAGGCGACGTTTGTGGTGCCACTGAAGATTTCGAGTTCATCAATGCAGGATTGTGAGGCGTTTGTCTGTGCAATTGTAAAGCGAATGAATCTGGCGGCCGTCGGTTCGAACAATTCCTCATTGCCGCGCGCGTTCACAGGTGGTCGATGGGGACCTGCATCTTTGACAAACGGCTTGAGTTGATCTCGCAGATGCACCAACTGTTGATCGATCTTCGCGACTTCCTGGTGTTGCTGTTCGGTCAGCGGCAGCGACCGATCGCCGTGCTGAATCCCGGCGAAGATGGCCTGCATTGAATAATAGTCGGTTTGGCGGATCGGATCGAATTTGTGATTATGACAGCGTGCACAGCCCAGAGTCAGCCCCATGAAAGCTGTCCCTGTAGTATTGATCATGTCGTCGAGTTCGTTCTGCCGCTGCATGAGCGTCAGGTTGATGTCCGGACTCTTGACGAGATCGTATGGCCCGGCGACAAGGTACGCGGTGGCTTCCGAAGTGCCGATCGCATCTCCGGCAATCTGTTCCTTCAAGAACTGATCGTACGGTTTATCGTCATTGAGTGACCGAATAACATAGTCGCGATAAGGCCATGCGTTCGGACGTTCGCGGTTGGTTTCATAGCCGTTCGTTTCCGCGAACCGCACGAGGTCCAGCCAGTAACGTGACCATCGTTCGCCGTAGTGCGGACTGTCCAGGATTTTTTCCACAAGCAGGCTAACCGCCTGCGGATCACGATTGGCGATAAACGCCCGAACTTCTTCCGGAGTCGGCGGCAGCCCAAGCATGTCGAGTGACATTCGCCGAATGAGCTCCGGTCGAGTCGCCTGTGCATTGTGCGTCAGCGAGTGCTCCGACAGCTTCTGCAGAACAAAGGCATCGATTCCGTTTGCAACCCAGAGATCGTCGATCCCAGGCAGCCTGCTCGTTCGCACGGGCTGAAACGACCAATGATCTGACTTCGCTGTTTCATCATCCGCTGCACCGTCCGGCCCTGGCCATACCGCGCCCGCATCAATCCATGTCCGCAGCAGTTGAATTTCGCCTTTCGACAACCGATTCATTCCATTCGGAGGCATCCGCTTACCAGTTTCCGCACCGCTCACCAGTTGAATCAAATGACTTTGTGCGCTATCTCCCTCGACAATTGCAGGTTCCCCTGAATCCCCGCCACGCAACATCGCGGCGCGCCGATCAAGCCTCAGATGACTTTCCTGAGTCTCTGGCCCGTGGCAATCGAAACACTTTGCGATAAGAATGGGCCGCACCTGTGTTTCGAAGTCCGCAGTCGGAATACGATCGTTTGGAAAATGAGCTTCATCCGCCGTTACGGATAAAGTCCATCCGAGGAATAGCAGCGTCACAGCCCGTCGGAGATTTATAGGGATCATGCCCGTGATCATACATTCGGACTCCCCGCATCCGGTATTTGCAATCAGGAACTTAAATATTTTTTGGATGAATCTGCATCTGTGAAAACAGTCAAAAACAGTACGACTGCCGATTCGATTTGCGTGGATTGCCTGACCGCAACACACAACTTGAAATGCGGAATCCGAGGGTCGCATGGGCTCAAATCTGATCGCTGAAAATCCGAAAAATCAGTGGTTTCCATAAGGACCGAGTCGTCAAAACATCCCTCCGCCCTTGCCAAATCGGTAAGAGTGGCCGGTGTTGCCCAAAGGCAAAAAGAATTGGGCTGCAGACTCAGAGTTCGATGCTATGCAGATTCCACTAAGATCCATGCAGCAAATTCCCATCAACCATCTGAGAACGTACCTGCGATGCCTGTTGGCAGTCGTGGCGTTCGACTTAACTCCCGCGGCCTGCGTGGCTCAGGATGGATGGTTGTATGCTTGGCGGAATCAGCCGTCCGGTGAGTTTGCACCGGACTACCGAAAAGTTGACCCGTTTCAGCCGATGTTTTCGGATGCAGACTTGGAAGCACATGCAGCCAGAAAAGCCCCTTCTTTTTTGACGCAGTTTTCAGCAAATGTGAAGACTTCAGCTGTTTGGGATGCCGACGCGGCCTCAGTTCCTGAGATACCCGCAGATGACGAACCGGCATGCGACGAATCACCAGAATACGACACGATACCGGTTTTGCACTCTGATCAGCCATCCGCACAAGGTTCAACAGACTACGCGAAGCTGGATGACCTCATGCCGAAGATTGAAACTGACTTACCGATCACACCGCAACAGGTCTTCTCGAACGCTCCGAGTCAATGCAACAACTGCTTTGGTTGGCAGGTGCTTCCCCAAGGGCTGATGTACAAGTCCTACATTGCCGGTGAAAAAGAGCCACGAATGCAGTTCATTCAGTTGCAAGACACACGCAGCAATCAACGCATATGGGATGCCGTGCTCGGCGGGCGAGTCGGGCTGTTGCGGCATGGAAATTACGACTCCGTAAACCCACAAGGATTTCAGGTTGATATCGAAGGAGCGGTGTTTGCCCGCGTGCTGCCTGACCAACCCAGCGCGATGCTGCAGGGTTCCGACTACCGCGCAGGTTTACTGGGCACACATCGCTACAATGGAACGGCCTATAAATGGGGTTATTATCATGTCAGTTCTCACATTGGCGATGAGTTCCTGCTGGCAAACCCCACGTTCAATCGTGTCAACTATGTCCGCGATTCTGTGATCGCGGGTGTGACGCAGGATCTGAAATACTCAACTCAGATTTACAGCGAAATGGCCTACGCGGCTGGCGCCGAAGGGGGGGCGAAACCGCTGGAGTTTCAATTCGGGGCTCAGTATCTGCCGGTCGCAAAATTCAACGTCCGAGGTGCTCCGTACGTTGCTACGAATTATCACATTTTCGAAGACTTTGGATTTCAGGGCGGATTCAACACCGTTGCAGGCTGGGGCTGGCAAGGCCTCGAAACACAACACCGGCTTCGCGTCGGGCTGCAGTATTACAACGGCCCTTCGCTGCAATACCAATTCCTTGACCGCGTTGAAAACTTGTACGGCGGCGGGATCTGGTTCGATTATTAGGATCTGTTGCCGTGCGTCGCTGTCCGGCGATTTTTGCAGCATGAATCTCGGAGTTGAGTCCTGCAGCAGTCGAACCTGCAGCACTTGTCCCGGGGGCTGATGCGTCCCGCTCGCCAGGCGCAAGTTGCTTCCGACAAACTACGACTTCGCAAAAAACCACTGCTGAGCGAAGTACCAGGTCGTCAGCACGATGCCGATCGCAATAACGATCCTTCGAACAACCGTGCGATCCATTTTGCGAGCCAGAGCCGCACCCAACCAGCCTCCAAATGACGCTGAAAGAAGCATTGGGACGGCTAGTTTCCAGTTCACGTTGTCGGAGATCACAAACACGACGACGGCAATTCCATTGATCATTCCCGCCAGTGCTGTCTTCAGTCCATTTACGTGATGAATGTTGCCCAAATGCAGCAGACTCAGCGTGCTGAGCATCAGGATTCCGAGCCCAGCACCGAAGTAACCCCCGTAGAAACCAATCAACAATTGTAGCCCGAATACCAGCCACAGATAACGCCGACTGCGAACATCGCCTGTTGAACCGTCTTCCGTCGCACCGCCCGGAGCGGCACCTGCTGTCATAGCAAGGGTCAGTCGAGGTTGCAAAACAAATAGCACCGTCGCCAGACCGATCAGCCACGGAATCATGGCCTTGAACGACGACTCTGGCGCGATGACCACGATGTATGCCCCGGCTACGCCGCCAATCAAACTTGGCAAAGCCAGCCATCGCACCCATCCCCATAGTTCTCTGAGTTCGCGGCGATAACCCCACGTACCCGACAGCGCACCCGGACACAGAGAAACCGTATTCGTGGCGTTCGCAATGATCGCCGCATTGGGAGTTCCTCCGAGTATCCAGATCAATGCCGGAAACGTAATCAGCGTACCGCCTCCGGCCACCGAATTGATCGCCCCTGCGACCAAAGCGGCCGGACACAGCACAAGATAAGCCTGCCAGCCTGTACTCCAACTATGCACAGGCAATCTCCTGTGCGTGTCCAGAGTTTCCGGGATCTGTCGGGTACTGACCTGGTTGCTCGTCTGCATAATACCAGCCGATGACCTGATGCCAGTCGTCGGCATTTTTGACTGCGATGAATGCGGTGCGCACGGTGTCCGCAGCAGGATGCCAGGCGGAGTAATGAATGCAGAATTTGCGAAGTTGCTTTGACACCTGATCCGACGGCAGAATTTGTTCCGCCATTCGAAAGTGTTCGCAGATCACATCCCGCTGTTCATGCACGGTCGGGGGTTGCGGCATCGGCTCACCGCACAGCAGCGCAGCAGCCTGAGAAAATATCCACGGATTGCCAATTGAGCCTCGCGCTGCCGTGACGCCATTTACGCCGGTTTCCCGAAGCATACGCACGCAGTCGGCAGCGGTAAACAAATCACCGCTCCCCAATAGAGTGCGATGCGGGAACTTCTGGCGAACCTCCTTCAAAAATGCCCAGTGACTCGGGCCGACATATTTTTGCTCCACCGTGCGACCATGCACCGTGACGGCGGCCACGCCCAGATCGAATGCCGATTCAATAATACGAAAAAAGTTGTCGCGACTTTGTTGAGAATTATCAAGCCCGCGTCGCATCTTCAACGTGATCGGAATCTCTGCAGCTACCGCATCGCGAACCCGCCGCACGATTTCTATCGCCACTTCCGGTTGTCCCAGATGATAACCTCCGCGACAACGACCAGAGGCCTTCTTCGCGGGACATCCGAAATTGATATCGATCACATCGAAGCCTGCTTCAACCAGTTTCCTCGCCGCTGGCGGAAACTCATCCGGCTCTGCTCCCATCAACTGAGCCCCCACGGGATGATCGTCATCCGTGACCAGCAGATGATGCCGTGTCTTCGCACGATCTTTCAACGAACGAACGAACGAATCAATCATCACCTCACAAATCGTATATGGCGCACCCAGCTTCCGCGCAACCGCCCGCATCGGCCAGTCGCTGTAGCCGCTCATCGCCGCCTGCACGACGGGTAGTTTAAGTTTAAGAGGTCCTATGGTCAGCAATGTAGCATTTCGCAGTGAGAGAAAATATACGTACCGTACATCAGTTGGACAAAGTGATCACGAAAGCTGCGGAAGTTCTTTCGTCGCATGAATTACTCGAGCAGGTGAGGCAACTGCGAAGAATGCTGGAGTCGTAGCAGCACTTCGTAGCCGTCTCGCTCTGCCGAGAAGAGCCTTGATCAAGGCCATGTGGGCAGCCAGTATGCATACTATGCCGAGAGTTACGGAGAAATCCACCTGCGATTAGTCGGCAAAGTTCAGACCGAACGGCTCATCACGGCGGAGCTTGATAGCTCCACTACTTCACATCCACCCCCAGCGTCTTGACCAGAAATGCCCACTGGTCGGAAGCTTCTTCAATGATTTTGGCCGTCGGTTTGCCTGCACCATGACCGGCTCGGGTTTCGATGCGGATCAAAGTCGGTGCGGTCCCGGATTGGCTGGCTTGAAGTTGTGCGGCAAACTTGAAGCTGTGGCCGGGGACGACGCGGTCGTCGGTGTCGGCAGTGGTTATCAATGTCGCGGGGTATTGAGTGCCCCCTTGCAGATTGTGATAGGGCGAATACTTTAGCAGCGCAGGGAACTCCTCAGCGTTGTCCGCACTGCCGTAGTCGTCGGTCCAGAAACGTCCGGCAGTGAACTTGTGGAACCGCAGCATGTCCATCACGCCCACGGCGGGCAGACAGGCTCCGAAAAGGTCAGGTCGTTGAGTCATACAGGCCCCAACTAACAGGCCACCGTTGCTTCCGCCCTGAATCGCCAGTTTCTTTGACGACGTGTACTTATTCGCAACCAGCCATTCGGCTGCCGCAATGAAATCGTCGAACACATTCTGCTTGTTCTGTTTCGTGCCGGCTTTATGCCACGTTTCACCATACTCACCACCGCCTCGCAGATTTGCGACGGCCAGCACGCCGCCCATTTCCATCCATGTGAGTCGACTGACACTGAAGTTCGGCGTGATCGAAATATTGAAGCCGCCATAGCCGTATAGCAACGTCGGGTTCGAACCGTCGAGCTTAAGGCTTTTCTTATGACAGAGGAACATCGGCACTTTTGTACCGTCTTTGCTGTCGTAGAAAACCTGAGATGTCTTATAGTCGTCCGGATTGAACTTCGCATCGGCCTTGCGAAACAGTTCGCTTGAGCCAGTAATCATGTTGTAGCGATACGTCGTCGGCGGCAGAGCGAAACTGCTGAAGGAATAGAACGTGTCCGTATCCTTACGCCGTCCATCAAAGCCCGCTGCAGTACCAATGCTAGGGAATTCCACTTCTCGCACAAATGAACCGTCCATCGCATGCAGTCTCACCTGCGTTTTTGCGTCCTTCAAGTAGTCGCACACAAACATGTTGCCGACGATACCCACACTGTCGAGCGCGTTTTTCGTTTGCGGGATGATCTCCTTCCAGTTTTCGCGAGCTGGCTTTTTCAGATCAATCGCGATGACTCGCCGCAGCGGTGCATCGACGTTTGTCTTAAAGTACAGGATGTGATCATCGTTGTCGATGAATGAGTATTCATGGTCAAAGTTATCGATCAGTTCATATGGCAGTCCATACGGTTCCGTCAGATCTTTCACAACAATGCGGTATCGATCGTCAGTACCGACCCAGACCGTAATAATCAGATAGTGGCCGTCGTCGGAGACGTTCAGTTGAAATCCCCAATCGGGATGATCATGTCGTTCATAGACCAGTACGTCCGACGACTGCGTTGAGCCGACTCGATGATAGTAAACTTTCATGTTCGTATTGAGCGACTGAAATGCAGCGCCCTCGTCTGGCTGCGGATAGCGTGCGTAGAAAAATCCACGGCTGTCCGGAGTCCAGTCAGCTCCGCTGAACTTCACCCACTTCAGTTCATCGTCGAGTATTTTCCCGGATTCGATCTCCATGATCTTCCATGTGTTCCAGTCGGAACCCGCATCCTGTACTCCGTAGGCCACGTAACGACCGTCATCACTAAACGCCGATCCGGACAGGGCCACAGTGCCGTCCTTAGACCATGAATTTGGATCAAGCAGCACCCTTGAATCACTGTCCAGTGTGTCCTGGCGAAACAGTACGTTTTGGTTTTGCAGACCATCGTTGTGCGAAAAGTAGTAGCGCCCCCCGCGCTTGAACGGTGCGCCGATTTTTTCGAAGTTCCACAGTTCCGTCATGCGTTTCTGAATCCCCGCGCGCTGAGGGATGGAATTCAGAAAATCAAACGTGACCTTGTTCTGAGCATCTACCCAGGCTTCCACCTCCTTCGAGGTGCGAACATCGTCTTCCAGCCAGCGATAGGAATCTTCCACTTTAGTGCCGTGGAAGTCATCAATCTGATCGACTGTTTTTGTGGTCGGATACACGAGATTCTTTTCCTGAGCATTCAATGGCACAGACACAACGAGGACTCCGGCAGTAACCAGCCAGGCAGTCAGGACAAATCGATTCATTTTGGACCTCCGGGAACACCTGCGAGTCAAGTTTGTGATCGTCGGAAAATTTGACCACCAACAATCAGCCTCGAGTGATAACAGGCCGAGAGCCAAAATTGAACTTTGCAGGGCAAACCGAATCCCGATCCGACAGCTTCATTTCGCCGAGCCTCCCGATGCAACTCGAAAAAAAACTTCCAAAATCTCCGATTTTCCGGCGACTGAAAGGCTCCGATTGACTTTCGTCGCCACATTGTTATCCTCCATCTCCACATCATCGGATCGCGTGTTTTCAGCAAAGCAGGATTTTCTGGCTCATGGGACGTACAGAACGACAACGTGAAATTGCTCGCCGCCGAAAGCGAAAAGTTGGTTTGGCTAAGGTGCGGGCGCGTCATGCAGCGTCCAAGAGCGAATCCGAAAAAACTGCATTGCTGGCAAAAGCACGTCGGATGAGTCCATTTATCACATTGGATTAGACCTTGGCGGTTCGGTCTGATTGGAAACGGTGATTTCGGCTGTTTGAAACGCGACCGCCGGAGAAACACCTTGGAAGCGGCGAGCGTCAGAAGCGCTCGCCATTTTTTGTTGGGCTTTTGCTTGCATCACAGCTGCCCAGTTTGTGAATTTGTAGGGTGTGACAAGCGTCAGCGCAGGCACACCATTACCTAGTTTCTGTGTGGCTGCGCGTTGCTTGACACACCCTCACAAGGTGTGCATCGTCAATAACAGGCCGACCGTGTTGCCTGCATAGCTCGGCCTGTTTCGCTGGCATGGTTGTTAATCAGATCACTAAATGGGCCTGCAAATACGACCTCGCCTCCTCGGTTTGCACTTTCGGGGCCAATGTCGAGAATCCAGTCGCTGCCGTGAATTACGTCGGCGTTGTGTTCGATCACGATCACGCTGTGGCCGCCGTTGACCAGTTGTCGGAGATGGCTCATCAGGCATGCGATATCCGCCGGGTGTAGGCCGCTGGTTGGTTCGTCGAGCAGGTACAGGGTGTGCTGTAGAGTTGGTGCCGCCAATTCGGACGCCAGTTTTGCCCGCTGAGCCTCGCCACCGGAAAACGTGGTCGCAGGTTGACCAAGCGGCAAGTATCCAAGGCCGACGTTTCGAAACGTATTGAGTATGCTGTGAAGTTTCTGAAAATCACGGAAGAATTCCGTCGCTTCATCTACGCGCATGTTCAGAATGTCGGCGACGGAGCGATCGCGAAAACGAATCGATCGAACCGCCGCACTGAATCGTAAGCCGTGACAGGTTGGACAAGGAATCACAGCATCCGGAAGAAAACTCATGCGGACGTTGCGCATCCCGGTACCGCGACAGTCGATGCACCGCCCTTCGCCGGAATTGAAACTGAAGTGCTGCGAAGAAAATCCACGAGCACGCGCTTCTCGTGTCTTTGTGAATAGACGCCGCACGTCGTTCCAGACATTACACAGCGTCGCGATACAGGATCGTGATGATCTTCCCAGCGGACCTTGATCTAGGCAAACAACTCGCTGAATCTGCTCGATACCATCAACACCGTCACATCGTGCGTCGAATGCGGCTGTTGCAACGTCACGCTGTTGAATCACGCTTGCGGTCACGATCGGAAGCAGGGTGTCGGTGATGAGTGAACTCTTTCCCGATCCGCTGACGCCCGTCACGCAGACCAGACAATCCAGCGGCAGATCGACCGTGACACTCTTCAGATTATTGAGCCGTGCATTGCGAATCGTTAGTCGCCGCGAGGACGATGTGATTTTTGTCGGAGACGCTTCCACCGTCGGCAACGTGCCACGCAGATAGTTGCCGGTTGGAGATAGAGCCTGTTGCTTAGCCTCTGCAGGTGTGCCGGCGAACAACAGCCGGCCTCCATCCGCGCCAGCACCGGGGCCGAGATCAATCAACCAGTCGGCGGCCCGAATGATGTCACCATCGTGTTCCACGACAACAACTGTGCTTCCGGCATCGCGTAGTTGGTTCAGCGTCTTGAGCAATCGCTGCGTATCTCGAGGATGCAAGCCCGCGGTTGGTTCATCGAGTACTAGACATGCTCCGTGAAGTTGCGAACTGAGTGACGCCGCCAGCCGCGCGCGTTGAAATTCTCCGCCGGACAGCGTTCGAGTGGGACGATTGAGTGTCAGGTATCCTATGCCAACGTCGTCCAGATATTTCAGGCGGGCTCGAATGTCAGGCAACGTCCGCTCCGCAACAAGCCTGGCTTCTTGGGATGGCGAAGCTCCCGCTGAACCTCTGAAATTTCCAAATTCGGTAATCCAATCGTCAACAGTCTTCAACGCATCAGCGACGCTCTGTTGCGAAAACTTCCCGATGGTCATCGTCAAAAACGTCACAGCGGATGGAAACGGCTGAAGCCGTGATCCGTGGCAGATTGCGCAAGGTTGCTGATAAAACGTGGCGATTCTCTGCTTTAAATCGACAGCACCCTGGACGCCAAGTCCCGTGCATTCCGGACAGGCTCCCCACGGCGAATTGAAACTGAAACTACGCGGTTCCGGAGTTGCAAAACTCAGGTCACAGTCAGGGCAACTGAAGCGTGTGCTGTAAAACTTTTCGATCCACTGACCTTCCATTTCATGGCTGATGATGCACATGCCATCGCTTTCACGACACGCCAGTTCGATCGACTCTCGCAGTCGTGGTGAAATGCCATCCTTCAGCACGATTCGATCCACAATTGCTTCGATCGTGTGTGACTTTCCGGCATCGAGTGTAGCCGCTTCCGCGATATCAACGACATCGCCGTCGATCCGCGCGCGGACGAAACCATTGCGAGCGATCCTCTCCAAGGTTTCTCTATGCCCGCCACGTCGGCCTCGAACCATAGGCGAGAGAACCATCAAGCGTGTGCGCTCAGGCAACAGCAACGTTCTTTGCAGAATCTGATCAACTGACTGTCGCTGCACCGGACGACCGCAGCCCGTGCAATGTGCTGTACCGCCGCGTGCATAGAGCAGCCTCAGAAAATCATGAATCTCGGTCGTGACGGCCAGCGTACTCCGGGCCGGGACTGACGAAACTCGCTGATCGACGCTGATCGTGGGAGCGAGTCCTGTGATGTCATCGACATCCGGACGTCGCAGTTGACGCAGCAACGTGCGAGTCTGGACCGAAACGGTTTCCAGATAGCGTCGCTGGCCTTCGGCGAAGAGCGTGTCAAATGCCAGCGAACTCTTGCCAGATCCGCTGACGCCCGTCATCACGATCAGTTGCCCGGAAGGGAGATCTACGTCGATATTGCGAAGATTGTGCGTCCGCGCACCACGAATGCGTATCATTGGCTGGTCGGAAGTGTCGGATGCCGTGCTCATTGTGTCACATGGTAATAATTCTTATCCTTCACGCCAACGGCGTGACTCACGTAGCGTGGACGTTCTTGCCCGAGTCTTCTCAAAATGGCGTGCCATTGCCGAAAGATTTCTGAGGCACAGGACCTGTGCTCCTTGGCGGATGACATTTGCGGGGCTACCAGCGCTCACGCCGTTGGTGTGGAGGTTAGTCGAGTTCCGCCGCAGGCGGAAAACGTAACTCCCTCCGCTTTCCACTGAATTGTTTTGCTGCCGTGCAGTTGCAGCATCCACGCCGCCAGATTGTCCTCCGCAATCGCACGATAACCCACGTAGCTGGTGCAAAGGCGTGGATTGATTTCTACGACGCGGACTACCCCCTCCGAGTCTTCCGGAGCGGAAAGATCAACGAGCAAGTCAGCACCAACATAACCATCAAACGAGCCTAACGCGACGGCAATTTGTTTGGCGATGGGCGTGATTCGTGAAGCGATGGTGGGCGCACATGGAATCTGACCACCCTGGTACGACACTATGCCATCGGTTGCCACAATGGTCTGTCGAGCGGGTGGCAAGATCGTAGTGGGGCCGCGTCGACCTCCTCCGATGAAGCCGACTGAACAGGCAACTCCTGGCATCAACGGCTGAAGAATCCAACGATCATTATCCGAGCATTGTTGGGACAGATCTTGAAATAACCGACTCTTGAGCCGCACAATTCGGACACCCTCCGCCCCCGCGCCGTCACGTGATTTCAGCACAGCAAATTGATCGACAGCCGAATAATCAGTTTGCGTGACCGATTCAATGAATGAATTCTGTCGAGCCGTGCTTCGAAGCACCTCGGCAGTTGTGTTGTCGATCGTCCGCGTCGGAATCGTGGCAATGCCATGTTGTCGCAACCACACATCCGTCATCCGCTTGTCAGCAAAGATCTCTGCCAGTCGCCAATTCAGGTTGAGGCTCAGCTTCGGCGACGCATCAGATTCCTGAACAGCCTTCAACAACGAGACCAATACACCATCACATTCCGGCGCAATCAGCAGAACTGCGTCGAATGCCGGCTGTTGTGAATCGCCCCGAAGAATCGCTGGTAGTGTTTCGGGCTGAAGTTCACCGCGAAGAATGAGGACGCCATCCTCGAACAGCGTCGAGCACATAGGATTGGCCTCCGTGAGTCGCATTGCCAACTCCGCACTGAGCATCACCGTCGCATTGACATTCGGCAGCCTGACGAAATCCGCAAACACCGCCTTCAGCATGGCTTCTGCTTCGTCCAGCATCGACCGCGCAGCAGCTTTTCCTGCATTCGAGTTTGCCAACAGAAACTCGGCAACCAAAACTCGCAACAATTTCTCAAGTCCTTTCTCTGAAGCTGCATCAAATCAGGCGAGCATCATGACTGAGCGGTATCCTCAGGACAAGTCTGTAACGCGAGTGGCAATGTGTCAGCGCACCGCTATTTGGCACGGAAATTTGCCGCTGCACCGGCGGGCTGACGCCAAACCGCTCGCCGAATCGCAGAGACATCCGATTCACGTTCCGAGTTTTGTCTCAGGGACGCTGTTATTTACACTCCCCTTGCGGGGGCTCTCGAGGTTATAGTGAGCTTGCTGCGTCCGTGTGAGTTCATCCATTTCTTGATGCAACACTGGGGGCGATGAAGGAGCGAGAGATGCCAGGCGATTTGTGTGGCGGCGAACGGATTCTCTGTCGGATCCGGGCAGTGCGGAATTCCGGAGCTGTCCTCCGAGGCGTTACACCGTTGGTGGTTGTGTGCTGCCTTGTGACGCTTCCCGTGATCGGACCGGCGCGGTCGGCCCGCGCGCAACCGAACGGGCTGGGGCAGGATGCTGTTGAACCTGCAGATGATTTGCAGCGATTGCCGTCTGATCGGAAAGTCGCGCAGCAGCTTCAGGAGTTGACTCGTCTGGCACGTGGAGGCAATGTAGCGAAGATTCGTGACACGCTGCAACTGCTGCAGGCGGCGGATCCATCACTGATGGTCCCAGACGGAAGTAAGACGTTTCGACCGCTGCACCGCGACCTCATCGAGCGCATTCAGTCATTTTCTCCGGAACTGCAATCTGAACTTCTCAAAGATCCAGGCGCGACGTCTCAGTCGTTGCAAGTCGCGTTCGCAAACGGCGGGCCTGTGGCACTGGTCGCATTTCTTCATCGCCATTCCGGAAGTAAAGAATCGTTGAAGGCTCACCTGTGCCTGGCGACCATTCATCGGGATCGAGGGCATAGACAGGCGACGATGTATTGGCTGTCGCCTTTACTTCACTCAGGCACGCCGCCGGACTTGCAGCAGATCGCCATCTCCATGCGCGATGATTTGAATTCCGGAAGCACCGTGCAAACCAATTCAGAAACGGATACAGATTCCCCTTTGGAACAAATTCCGGATGAGGATGAATCTGAGGACTCAAAGATTGATCCGCTGAACGCGGAGATTCCGGCTGCGGAAGCAGATGAGCCGAAGCCAGACAAAGCTGAGAAACACGTTACAGTTGATTCGACGCAGGATGTTGTAGCGTTGGACACCGCATCTCCGAGAAATATCAAACCCGACGCCGGAATTTTTCCGCACTCACCAGCATGGCAACAGATATTGCATCTGAGTTCGGCTCAGCGGCGTATGTCGCAGGATCTCGTGCGGCTATTGGCAGCGGACGACGATCAACCGGCGATTGCATGGATCGCCGGAGAACCAGTTGTAGACGCGCAGGCGGTCTATGTGCGATCGTCCGGGGGGGTGCTGGCGTATGATCGAATAACGGGAAGGGTTTTATGGACCAGGTTGCTTGATCGGCAGCAGGACGTGCGTCGGATGCCTGAAGCCCGCCTGCCGTTTCCCGATGGCAACGATCAAACATCGTCAGACGCTGAGCAACTTCAAAGTTCGCGCGAAATTCTGGAACTGCACCGCGACGAAATTACCGCCCGTATGACGTCGGACGTCTCTCGGCTGTTCGCCATCTGTCACACGGGCGATTCGACAGGAACGTCTGCCGAATTCAGCGAACCATTACGCATGTTGCAACGTCGCAGTGATCTGGAATCTCGCTCACTGCAGGAACTTGTCGCAATCGAAAAAGCTACTGGTCGCAGGCTCTGGTCTGCTGGCGGTGCGCCGATGGAAGCACGATTCGGCAACGAGCTGTCTCGTGCGTGGTTTGCTGGACCGCCAACGGTTTCAGCTGGCATGTTGTTTGGTCTTGTCGAACAGGGCGACGCGCACTGGCTGGTCTGCCTGCGGTGCGAAACAGGCGAAGTCGTCTGGAAACTGATGCTCGCATACCCTGAAACAAATGTCCTTCAGGATCCATATCGCCAACTGACAGCTTCGCGGCCGCTGGTTGCCGATGGTATGATCTGGACCAGCACGAATGACGGCTGGCTAATCGGAGTGGATGCATTAACACGCTCCGTCATCTGGTCGCGCAGCATGAGTCAGAAACAGTCGGAGCCATCCCAGCTTCGCAATATGCGGAGGAGCGCCATGTTTCAGATTCGGTCGCTGCCGCCGTTTCGCGAATGCTGGCGCCCGGAAGCCATTCAGTTGATGTCGGATTCGCTGCTCATCACAGGTCCCGACAGTCATCAGCTGGTGATGATCGATCCGCTCACCGGCAGCGTGCGACGACGGATTTCACCGGAAGCTGCGACAGTGATTCTTTCTGTAGATGAAGAATCGATCATTGTGGCAGGGCCGAAAACAATTCAGCGGCTGCGATTGGACAATTTCAATGTTGTCTGGGCCACAAAACTCACTGCCACCGACGTCGCACCGACTGGCCCCGGCACACGCCTCGACAATCGTCTGTTGATTCCACTGTCGGACGGTTCTATCCAGATCGTGCGTTATACCGATGGACAACTGACCGACAACATCCCGGCATTACGACCCGCGTTCAGTGCCGGAGGATTGATGAACATTGAAGGTGACCTAGTTAGCTACGGGCTGGATCATGTCTCATTGTTTTCTCAATCCGGAACTTCCGTGACACTTCAACCTGAGCCCATCAGGCAGGCGCGGTTCCTGATTGAAACGGGGCTGTTTGCCGATGCAGAAAGGATCCTTGCCGACTTTACACCCACATCAGAACAAACGGACGCCATCCATCGGTTGTTGTTCCGGATTGCGACAGCTCGTACGCTCAACGACCCCATTCATCGCGACGACCACCTTCAGAACGCAGCACGCTATGCGACGACGTCGCGGGATAAAGCCATCGTGCAGTTTTTGACACTGGAAACAAAGGCGGAAGTCACCGGCGATCTGGTTGTTGAATTTCTCAAGGCTGCACCAGCTGTGCTGAATGTGGAACTGCCGAATCGTAGTTTGCTGAAGGAACAACTACTGAGTCCGGTGGCAGACAATCTAATCGATCCACGCAGTCCCACCGCTGAACCGCACACTGTCGCGACCCGCCCGATGCGGCATGGCCTGCTGCAACTGGTTGGGCAGCACCTGACTGATGCCGAGGTTTCAACTTCGGCGCCTTGGCTTGTAGCCTTGAAACGGCTCTCCGACGCGGACGTGTTGTCGATCGGCATGCAAACCGCTGTACTGCGGGACGAATTATTGCGTCGAGCGGAGGACGCGATCAACGTGGGCCGGCTGACTGAATCCACATGGCACCTTCTGCTTCAGGCACGGCATTGCGATTATAAAACTCGCAGCACCCAGTCAGATCTGCCTGCGACGGAACGAACACTAGGTGTCTTCCGCGAACGGTTCGCTTCGCTGGTCAATCGATTCAGAAATCAACTGGCTGCAGAAGTGGCTCTCGATAGTTTACCGTTGTGCCCTCATCCTGCCGCATTGAATCTGCTGGCCGTGGTTCAAACGGAGATTCTGCCAACTGCTGCGACAGAGAAATCGCCAGCTCCGCATGAAGTACTGGCTGAGCAATGGTGCGATTGGAAAGTTCAGAACTATTCAGTGGTGCCCGTGAATCCCGTCTCGGCAACCACCATGCCACAGCCCAACGAACGAATGCTGTCGCCACGCTGCCGAGAAGATCGATTCCTTAGTGCCTCGCGTTGGTCAACGTATTCCGAACCGTCCGTGCTGGCCGTGCGATCGCTGCTTCGCCCGGACGAACCCTTGTGTACGATCGACGGCGGCATGTTTGATTCGCTGTCGTTCGCCAACAACGGTTCCGTTGTGCGTTACGGAAGCGTCGTGCTGGTCCAGAATGAGATGGGACTGTCTGCCGTCTCCATAATTGACCAGCGGGTATTGTGGAGTCGCCGGATTCCGAATCAATCGTCCAGAGTCATGTGGCAGATGATGGCTGAAATGCAGCTGTTCAACAGTTTTTTCACCGCGTTGCCAGCGTGGCAGGAAGTTTTTGGTCGAGATCTGCGAATTTGCGGCGGCAATGATCGCTGGATTTGCGTGCAGTCGCCGTCGCGCGTCGAAATGATTGATCTGCTGACCGGCCAGAATCTGTGGTCGCTGCCCACACAGCCGGGAAGCCAGTACGTGTTCGCAACTGAATCTTGCGTCTTCCTGAGCCATTTGCCGTCTGCATCACCTAGCAGCGATCCAGAATCACTGACGTGCCTCAATCGGCTGGATGGTACAAAGCGGGAGTCCAAAATTACGCCATCACAACTGCGGCAGACCATTTTGGCCACTGCCGATGAACTTTTGATTTGGGAACAGCCACATCCCGGGATTGGCGCGGCATCTTTGAACTGGATCAATTCGGTGACGGGTGAAAAACGTCACAGTCTGGCTTTAAATAATATGCTGAATTGTCAGTTCATGGACGTACGCACGCTGGTCTCCGTGACGAGCGAGGGCACGTTTGAAGTTATCGATCTGCTGACGACTCAAAAACAGGTCGTCCAGTTCACGGCCGATGTCAATTCTAGCGGGACAGCGGAAAAGGGAACGACGCCTGAACATCTGAGCAAGGCAGTGATCGTAGCTGATCCGGCGAATTATTACGTATTTCCATTTCCGGATCGGCAGGCGGGCCAAATGCAGATGATGTTGGGTTCGATGGGGGATCTCAATCTGTATCCTATTCAGAAAGAACTCCGAGCGATCGACCGAGCGACCGGAAAAATTCGCTGGGTCCGGGAGGCCGAAGAAAACACAGCCGCGTGGTTTGAACCTACCGCCGAGCCGGTTTTGCTCCTCGTCAATTTCTCCGCACGAAAGAACAAGGACAATGCACCTCGAGCGCTGGTGATTCCCGGCCTAGTCATGCCCGGCGACAGACGAACCACCATCACAGCACTCTCCAGAATCAGTGGCATGAAGCTCTTCGACTACACTGTGTCATCTCGCTTCCCCGTTCCGGGCCTCGAATTCAAGATTACTCCTCAGCAGCACCTCGATCTGCAAGCCTTCGGAAACCGAGTCCGCTTCATCCCGGAACCAACCCCAACCCCAACCCTGGCACCGGTACCGTAGCTGCGATTCCAGTAGCCGGGAGATTCTTGTCCGAGACATCACCGAAAAAACTCTCCACCGCTTCGCAAAATCCGGGAAACGATTTATCGGTGGAGGCCAAATCCGACTGATGAGTCATTTAATTCGGGGCCTCAATCAGCTTATAGTAACGGCCCATCCAGTAGGGCAACTGGGGAACTTCACCTCAAAGCGACAAACCGCCTACGCCCAATTCAAAACAGCCGCATGATCATGCACAAAACAAAAACCTGATTTTTACTACGTTCATCAGGACAGCCTCACCCTCCACCTTAATCTTTCGGCAATCATCGTACATTTGTGTTTGCTGGGACCAGTGACGCAACTGTTGTCAGGCTCGGTCAACTCGCTGTTCTCTCGAGAATCCTGGCAAATTCAGGCAAAAGGCCGGCACCAACATCCTGTCACGTCAGCTTAAACGCCTGCACGTCCGAGGGCTTATTGCCATGATTCCCCGAATACGCCGCTGGAGAGTCATCACACGAGGGCAATTGCTACTCGGTCTCATAATCCGACTACACTACCATGTACTCGCTCTTGCTGCATAAAATCAACGAACCGTGCGATTGTGAAATCCGTCAGCAATCAGCAGTCTATCCCTCAGAAGAGAACTGTACCTGCGATGTCCGACTTCAGGATTACCGATATCGAAACCTACACTGTAAGTGCGGGCTGGAAGAACTGGTTGTTTGTCAAAGTCTGTACCGACGGCGGTCTGCATGGTATCGGCGAAGCGACGATGAATGGCTTCGTCAAGACGACGGAAGCTGCCATTCAGGAACTGGCACACTTCGCTCTGGGGAAGGATCCGCGGCAAGTCAATGCCATCACGCAATCGATGCTTGAAACGATCCAGGACGCTGGTCATATCAATCGTCTGGCCGCAGCGGCCATTGAAACGGCGTGCTGGGATATCCTCGGCAAATCACTGGGAGTACCGATCTGGCAATTGCTCGGCGGCAGATTTCGCGATTCCGTGCTCGCCTACGCAAACGGATGGTATCGCACCGAACGCACGCCGGAGCATTTCGTCAGAGTGGCCGAGACTGTTGTGGCAATGGGGTTTAAGGCAATAAAGCTGGATCCTTTCGGTTCAGCCAGGTGGTTCAGTGGTGATGCTGATGTGGATACCGCCTATGACATTCTGAGTGCGCTCCGCAGCCGGTTTGGCCCGGAATTGAAAATCCTTATTGATGTACATTGTCGTTTTGCACCCGGCGAATCGATCCGCATTGCACAGCGAATGGCTCCGCTGAAAATCTTCTGGTGGGAAGAGCCGACGACTGCAGAACGTGAGGCACTGACGAATGAAATTGCCGCTCAGTGTCCAATCCCCGTCGCCACCGGTGAACAGTTTGACAAGATTGGCCGATTCGAGACGCTGGCCCGTGGTGGTCATGTGAGTATTTTTCAGCCCGAGCCAATGTCGCTCGGCGGAATCACTAATACCATCGCCGTAGCGAATATCGCAAGGGCCAACGGCGCCATGATCGCGCCACATCAAAGTGGTGGTCCGGTCGCTACGGCAGTTTGTCTGCAACTTGCAGCCTGCGTGCCGAATTTTCTGATCCAGGAACACTTCGATCCCTTCAACGAGCCGTGGACGCGTGAGTTAGTCACATGGATGCCGACGATCAACCCGGAGAATGGACACATAAATATCCCAACAGCTCCTGGTCTCGGAATTGATTTGAACCTTGACGTCGTCCGCGCGCATCCATACGACCCGAAGTCGTTCTTTGACGTGTCGAGAGAGGGCTGGGAAAAAAGGTTGGGAACACGCGACCAGGAAAACGATAGCATTCAGGGATAGTTGACAATGAAATCGAGATTTGAAGTCCTGCTAACCGGTGACTTCGTCGATGCTGAGAAAAACACCATCGGTGATTTGGCCTTGGATCTGCTGGAGGCGGATCAACGCATTCACTGCCAGTACATTGAGCATCAACGCCCCCAGGCGGATGATATTACGTACCAGAATCGCCTTTACAGCATGGAACTGCTGCCGGGCGATGTGGCAGCGGCGGACGCAATTGTCGTTTGCCGGCCTTGGGTCAAAGCCTCCGCGTTTGTCTCCGGGGCTGAGCGCCTGATTGCCATAGGACGTGCGGGTATCGGATATGACAAGATCGATTTGGCGGCATGCACAGCAAACAACGTCGTCGTCTTCAATTCGCCTCACGGGCTCACGCATTCCACGGCGTCTGCGGCACTGATCTTCATGTTGACGCTGGCCCGACGCTTTAATCTCCAACAGGAATTGGTCCGCACCCATCGCTGGGATCGGCAGAAAGAGGCGATCGGCGCGGACTTGACGGGCTACACACTCGGAATCGCAGGGCTGGGCAAGACGGGTCTGGAGTTGGCGCGTCTTGTGGCTCCATTTCGAATGCGCATCATTGCGTATTCGCCACATGCCGATCCGACTCTGGCGGCGGAACTGGGCGTGACTCTGGTTGGCAGTCTGGACGATCTGTTGCGCAACTCTGATTTTGTCAGTCTGCATGGGCGGTTGACGCCACAGACACACGGAATGATCGGCGCTCGCGAACTCGCGTTGATGAAACCAGGCGCCTACTTCATCAATGTTGCCCGCGGTGAAATGGTCGACGAGTCTGCATTAATCGCCGCCCTGCGCGAACGGCGAATTGCGGGCGCCGGACTTGACGTGTTCGAGCATGAGCCCCTGCCGCCCGCGAGCGCGCTATTTGAACTGGACAATGTGATTCTGACACCTCACTGGCTGTGTTCAACCCGTGAGGCGGGCCGGGCAACAATGGCAGACGTGATGGAAGGCATCCTGCGTGTCATTCGCGGTGAGTTGCCCGATAACATCCTGAATGCTGGCGTGATCGACCGGCCAGCATTTCGCAAAAAACTGGGCCGGTTCGCATCTTAGTGAGCGACTTGATCAGGCTGTGGTCTTCCCATTTCCAGACGACATTACCGTCAGGATCCACTTCACGCACAGCGCCTTCACCTTCGTGCGGGACAAGGATGTTACCGTTTGCCAGCTGATGAATGTTGCGTACCTGAAGATGATATCCCGTCTGGTTCGTCTTCAATGGTGTGACATGTACTACCTCGCCCTTTGGGTTCACTTCCACCGCTTGCGGAGGTCCCTGCTCCGCGATGAGCGTGTTTGGACGGCGTGGCGGATGTGCGATGATCGCGGTGAAGGAAGATTATGAGGCCTATCTGTGCTGCACTCGGATCGCCGGAGAAAACAGAAGGGGCATAGAATGTTCTATGCCCCTTCTTAAGAATGATACTTTCAATCAGGGACTGGCAGACACTACCTTGAACCTGCCAGAACTAACATGGCGATTACCAAAAAGATTGCACCAAGGAACAGGCCGATGATGACTTTGCCGGCGGTATCCAGTTTCTTGTGCTGGGCATAGCCTTCAGGAGCTGCAATGCACTGCACGGCCACCCAGATATTCAGAATTGGGACAATCAGTCCCAGCACCCACCAGCCACTGAGCCCAACGTTGATCAGTCGCTGAACGGCAATCCAGATACCGAATACCGCCCCTGCTAACGAAACAACCGGGACAAGGCCTGCCATATCGCCCGCAGCCATAGCAAACTGCAATGCTGTTGAAACGATGTTGATCAGCAATGAATAACCAAAATACGGGAGTCGCCTGAGGCCTTCGTAAGTTCGCCCCTGAAAATTCTCAGTGGCATGCCCGAAGGAATCCGGTGCTGCAAATGGATTGTACTCGCTCACAGGGATGCGCTACCTTACAAACACTAGGGAATGAACTCTCAAGGGGGACAGTCTAAACAATTGCCCACATGCGTCAACTCTTTCGAAATCTGCGACCAGCTCATCCAATTTCGCACAGCAACATTTCTTCTCGTTCGCCGAGAATTGATTCATTTGAAGGCACAAAGCGACATGGAAGTGTAAAACAAAGGTGTCAGGAACCGAATACGCCAATTGCAGCGCGAAACGGTTCCTGACACGAATGGCACTGTCGTGGTGGAAGTTATTTCAAGTACAGTGTTTACGCAATTCTTTCTGGAGGACGTGTCGAGGTTTTTGCATAAGCGGATAGCCGTGGCGGCGGCGTTTGATTACGCGAGGCTCAAGACGGCCGGGGCGGTTGCCGACTCGGCACTTGGCGATGCGTTTCAGAAGCTGATCGC
>CANJQC010000056.1 GCA_947476295.1 Planctomycetaceae bacterium
CCTGCCGCAAACGGATCGATCGAATACAGCCCGATACCGCTGAAGACATGAACATGCAGATCGATCAACCCCGGTGCGACAATGAGGTCATCAGCCTCGATCACGTCTTCACTGTGCGATACAAGGTTTGGACCGGTCTCCTGAATCTGTCCGTTCGCGACACGAATATCAACTTGCTGCGGTGGACTTCCAGTACCGTCGTAAACACTGCCGTTGCGAATCAGAGAATCCTTGGGATTCATTGCGCAATCCTCTCACGGTGAGAAAACACGGCTTGGTGAATTGCGGAGATGATTTCCTCGTCATTACCAGACTGCAGGCATTGCGAATTAAGGAAAGCCCGGTCGGGAGACCGCTCGTCCTCCGCCAGAACAATTCTTTGTGGCCGGTTTCTAAGTGTCAGGAGCAGGTCACGCACCCTCAGGCCGTTCGGTTCAGAGCCCGATTCAATCTGCAGATTCGGATAGCGTTGTCCGTTCAGTCCACTGGCAAGTCGCGTGATGCGAAGTTCTGGCAAATCGCCAATGCCTTTGTAGATCCTGTCGATGGCGGCCTGCCAGCTCGCATACTCCGCCACATGGTCACGAATGGAGTAGCGTTGCAGTGCCGCCATGACTCCAACGATGGATTCTTTGCTGACCTTCATCGAGCGACCAATCCCGTGTCTCGGCGGACGCGACAGCCAACCTGCTGCGATCCAGTGCTGAAGTGACCAGGTTCCCTCGCGCACATCCATATCGACCATTTGTAACCACGCGCTGCGAATCAGGTCAGTTCGGCCACACAGAATTCCGGACGCCTGCGGACCGCCGAGATGCTTACCGCCGCTGTACGCCACCAGATCTGCACCGCACCGGCTGAAGCTAGAAAGATTCTCGATCGGAGGCAAAGCACAGGCTGCATCGACGATCAATGGAAGTCCATGACGATGAGCCAGTTCGGCGAGCGTTGTCAGATCGGGCTTCTCATCGACGCGCAGCCACACAAATCCGACCGCTGCCGTTTTGGATGTAATCGCCTGCTCAATCTGCTGCAGCGCGTCGATCGCGCGATAGTCGATCAATTTCAGCTTTGCACCAGACAGTCGAATCGCGTGGTCATAGTCGAATGGGCCAGGCGACGGATAGATGATCTCATCACGTGGGCATCCGGAAACATCCGGCAGTTGGTCTATGATGTCCGGGCGACTTCCCGCGAGACACGCTGCGGCCGCCAATGTGAGTGCCGCCCCGGCTCCGCACGTCACAATGCCACCTTCTGTTCCGGTACACCTTGCTATGAGTGCGCTTGCTGCAGTGAGCAGATCATCGATCTCAAAATACTGAGCACTTGCGGCACTCATCGCAGCAATCACATCCGGATGCGGGCAACTGCCGCTCACGCGAGTTGCGTAACCAACACCATTGATGATGGGACGAATGCCGAACTGTTCCAACATGCTGAATCGCACCGTATCAGACGACATTGTCGCGCCTCCGTGAGAACGCTTTGGCGGGATTCACTACCATCATCTGATGAATCTGCTGATCCGTCACGCCACGTTCTTTCAAAAGTGGCACGAAGGTCTCAAGCAGATACCCGTAACCCTTGCCGCCGGTGTATTTCAGGTGGTTCAGCATGCAGATGTCTTCCGAAAGCAGAACCCGCTCAACGAAGCCCTCTCCGACAAGTGCAGCCACGTTATCTGCGCGGACGTATTCCGGCTGGTAGTCGAGATAGCCGATGTTATCGAGGATCTCCTGCGCCATCATGTCTTCATCATCGATAACGAGCTGATAGCCGTAACTGCTGTAGTGATCCATTGCATCGAGAAACAGATGCTCATGCGGATAGGTCACTCCCATCTCCTCGGGCCGGATAATCCCCTGGACGGTAATCACCTCGCGAGATTTCTGACCGTCGTTCATCAGCCACTCTCCTCAGAAACCGCTGTCAGTATGGATTAGAGAATCAAGGGAACGGAGTATACGCAGCCTGTCCGCAAGCAAGGCAATCTGCAGCAGACGGTTCTTGACTTTCAGGAAATCGTCCGAAACTGTGCAGTACAGTCACAACAATGAATGCTGCTTTCACTTTGCTACGTCGGGACACCCTGGGTTCCCGAGAGCTCAACTTTCGACCAGGTCCGGAGCTGATCTCCCATTAGTTTGATTTTTGAATCGACAATCCTGTGGTACAGTGAAGGTCCAGGCGCGAAGACTTTTGGTGAACGCAATTTTGGAGACGGTGAATTGGGAGATGCTCGCAGAACAAAGCGACTGGTTCGCGTGGCAAATGCGATTATGCGGCATCCGGGAGGTTCGTTGCACGAGAAGATGGGCAGTCCGGCCGAACTGCAGGCCATGTATCATTTAATGACGGAGCCGGCCATCGCGCCCTGGTCCTTGGTTTCCAGGACGAACTCTTCGCTGGTCGAAGCCAGTTCCCCCGTAAGCTACATCGCTGGATTTCCCGCAGACGCGGCCTTCTAGGTAAATTGCGATTCTTCGGTGATCGCCAGATCGATCGTCGTATCGCCCGCCTTGGCACGCCAGATGCCGACCAAGTCGGTTTCTGGTGCGTCGCTGCCGGCAAGCGTTGCCGACGACGCCGGGTCGGGGGTGGCTCCGGCGGCGCCAGTGCGTCGAGCATTCTCCTGGCCGTGGAATCCTTCGGCTGATTCTTGACGACCACTGCTAGGGCGTTCACCGCGTTGTCCTTCGAGTCGGTGGCCAAGTACTGGTAAGCCAGCACGAAGTGAGAAGAAGGATCGTTGGGATTGGACTCACAGGATTGCGCGAGTTTACGCAATTGCGACTGATAGTCATCGACGTTGCCGTACAGGCTGCTCATCGTCGTCCAGTCCATTCCCGGCGCACTCGACAAGAACGAATTGAGCGCCGCCGCTGAGGACTGGTAGTCGCCCAAAGCAAACAGCGTCAGTGCTCGCACCTCATGTACCACCGGATCGCCCGGCAACTTCTGGAGCGCGGCGTCGAAATTGCCAAGCGCTGCTTGATAGTCACCCGACTTGAACTGCGAGAGTCCGTCGTCCAAAAGTTTCGTGGCCTGTTCCGATTCAGGTGTCTGCTGGTCGGCCTGAGCGATGGCATCGCCAGATTCCGCGTCGGAGCTGACGTAGTTGTTGACAACCACGGGTAGCGAGTAGTCATAGGCAACTACTACAGTCGCGACGGGCTGCACACAGTAAGGATTGTAGTAACTGGTGCCATAACCCCACCCGCTGGTCATTGCGCCGAGGCCCCAGCCTACCGACGTCCAGGCCAGCGGTGCGTACCAACGACTTCCCCAATAACCGCTGTGGCAACCGTTGTACCAGCCATAACGCGGATTGATGCAGTGGTTGTGCCAATTGCCACCCCAACCGCCGCCGCCAACCCCCCAGCCAGAGATGCCATCCCCCCGGCCACCACCGGGATTGTTCCAGTTGTTCGGGCGGGCCCAACCTAGCCGATTGCCAATGTTATCAGTGCCGATGTTACCATCTGGAAAAGTCGTTGTCACGACGGCCGGGCCTGTCGAAGAGATCCAGCTGAAGAAAGGGATGAAGGTTGCAGTGGAAGGGAGGGCTGTGATCTGTCGGACGGCGGGCATATCCATGACGATTACCCGACCGACTAAAAACTACCTTGGCCGCTTCACCTCCGGCGAAGAATTGTTTTCACGACTACGGCTGGTATTTGCTGAAGGATGACATTGTGCCGCAGCAGTTTTAGGTTCGCGTCGCTCAGCAGTGTTTTTGAAAGCAGCACCGGCGAATTGTTAAAAAAAAGCTCGTTACGAGGCTCTGCCTCGTAACGAGCGGAGATGAGATTCAGCTTCGCTTACTGTGGCTGCGGGACATCCTCTGCGTCGTCCGGAGCGGGGTCGTCCAGTCGCACGAGCAGCCAGTTTTCAACCTTTTCAGGGCCGAAGTGAACCAATACCGGAGCTTCAGCCTGAGTCAGGTTGTACAAACCCGTCTCGACCACAATGTCTTCGCCTTCACCGATGCGCACCGCGACTCGTTGAGTCTCTTTATCGACTTGTCCCTGGATGGTCTGAGTCTCATCGGTCTCTGTGTTGTACAGCGTACCGCTGACAATGCCTTCCTTGCTGACAGCCAGTTGCACGATGCGAGTCGGATCAACGTCTTTCTCGCCCGCTGACACCGTAAACGTTCCCAGAGCCAGCCACTCGGCCTTTTGTGCCTCCTCTTCACTGGCAGGAGCAGGAACTGTCGCCAGGTCCGCCGCGCTTTGAGCGAACTCGGTGCTTGTCGCAACCTGATCCCCGTTGATGTAGACGGAGTTGCGGTTGTAGACGACATTGCCATCCTGACCGTAGTCGTAGTAAACCGGCTGAGCCCAGACTGTGGGTGGTGCTTGCCATGTAAACCAATTGACACAGGCTGCATATGTCGGAACAGTCCACCAGAATCTCCATGGACGATTTGCAAATCCATAGCCATAGTTCCAGCCACCCCAGCGACACGGATGGCCGTACCACCAGTTGCCGCGGAAGCAGCCGGGATTATTAAAGTGCCAACGAAATCTGCTGTGAACGCCGACGCCCCAGCCCGCCCAAAAGGCCGCTCGATTCGGATGAACTCCCCGCCAGTTGTGCATTCCGCCAATCTGATTCTGCCAGCGATTGTTGATGCTGGTCACACGACCTCGATCAATATTGGCCCACGTCGGACGATTGCTGATGCCAATGTTATTGCCGATATTGACTTGGCCGATATTCACCCGTCCGTTGTTAATGACATTACTGTTTCCAATGCCATTTCCAATGTTGGGGCGATTACCGATTCCGTTACCAACACCTGGACGAACGGTCCCCGGTAGCGTCGAAGGACGTAGCGGCCTATCCATTCCAAGGAAATCCCCGACGTCACCGACGGATGGCCGACCTCCGCTGCCTGGAAGATTCGGACGATTTCCAGCACTTGGTAGGTTCACGTTGGGGCGACCGCCGTCTGGACGGTTGGGAAGATTCACGTTCGGCCGGCTTCCTGCGCCACCACCCAGTTCTGGAATGCTTGGACGGTTTTCGGGACGATTGGGAAGATTGGGCCGTGTGTTACCGACATTGCCTCCCTGACCGGGCAACTTGTTGTCTGGCCGTGTCGTTGGCAGTGATGGGCGTGTTGATGGAATGGACGGACGTGTTGATGGTTTCAGACCGCCGGATGGCCGGTTAACCTGTGGAAGATTGGGCGTCGCGGGCCGAGTCGTCGGACGATTCACTGACGGTCGGTTTACTGGAGCACTGACGTTCGGCCTGCTGGGTGCCGGACGACTGGCTCCCAGATTGGGTGCACTCGGCCGAGCCGCCGGACGAGCGGCCCCGCTGCCACTGCGAGCAGATCCGCCACCGCCACGAAATCCTTGAGCGGAAAGCTCAACCGAAAACAGCACCATAAACAGCACCATCATGATCGAAAGCGCAAGAGCGCTGAATGTGATTTTTCTCATCGTTCTAATGCCTTTCGTGGCTAGTTTTGTGGTGCAGAGTCGGATGCGGTTGGTTTCGGAGCACGAATCACTTTGACAGCTGGTCCCGTTGGCTGAGGCTCACCGCCCACATCGTAACCGACCAGCTGTATTGTGAACGAGTCGTCGTCCAGTCGCTCCATAACGTAGGTACCCGAAGCGACTTCGCCGCTCGCCAGGGTCTGAGCCGACTTTGACAACCAGCTGTCACCATTTCTCGCCCATGTCGATTCGCCGAACGATCCATCAGAATTGAAGGACCAGCTGCGAATCTGCTGACCTCGTGGATCCCAACCAATGACCTGCGTACCCGCCATAGAGATGCCATCTTTGGTCTCCACCTCAAATGAACGCAGCAGAAAGGCTTGGTTTGCCGTCCAGCGAAACGTGGTTGCCACTTTCACGTCGCCGGAGTCATCGACCCATTCACCGACAAGCCACTCCAGTTCCTTCAAGGCATCTGCTGGTGACGCTGGCTGGGGCAGCGGCATTTCTTCGACAGTATCCAGTAACCACTTGTCACCCTGATGAACCAGAATGGCGGTGTACTTCGAGACAATCGGTTCGGCATCGCTGAGCACGACCGTGGTTTCGCCTTCAACGCTGGCAACGTCTGCCGTAATGAGTCGAATTTGATCAATCGTCGCTGAGAGTTTGAAATTGCTTCCCTCCTTCAGCACCTCAGTCATGTCCGCCTGAATCGCATCACGCCCCTCAGTGCGTTCGCCAGTCTCACGATCCGTGTGAGTCCCCTTTTCCGTCCAGAACCCGGCAACTTTTTCAGCCGTTTTTTGATTCAAGACATCGACGTATTCAGCCAGCGTCTCCCGCACGGCGGCCTCATCGGCATCGTCTGGTGGCACCGCGACCGCAGTTAACAAAAAAGCAAACGCAACAGAATATACTATTTTCATATGGGACAACTCCTGTGAGGCATAATGATCCAAAAGTGTTGCGAACGACGGCGCGCATGGCACTGCGACTCGCACTCTGCGGACTTACGGAAACGAACAGCCACAGGCTCTGCCGGAGAAGACTGCAGAATTATCGAGACTCAATGACCAGAGATTGGAAATAACAGAAACGCTGCTATCCCGCGTAAGTTTACAAACCCGGGAACAAACTGAGCAAGCAGGCTGGTGCAGGTTCTGGAAAAATGCGGACCCTGATCGCGAGGAGTGCATTGAAAACAGCCTTGCCTTACGGCCGCTGAACGATCGCCGTATGTGAATATTGAAGGACTCAGTTTTATCGAGATTAAGGCGTGCCGTTGCCATACGCCGATAAAACTATCGGAAAACTCTCCTTAATTGTTAAATGCAATACAAACTTCGCATACGGCCAGTTTTTCCGAAAGCACCGTCGGTGCACGTGGCTGTCGCTGCTCGGCGATCTCCATTTTGGCGAGAAGCGGGTTTGACTGCAGCCCGACTTCCGCTGAACGCTGAAGGCGAAATTCATCCTGCACTGAATCTTTCTCAGTCCGCACACCACATGCGGGAGTCTGGCTGTTTTTTAGGTTCGCCTTTTTCCGCTACACCAGTTTTTTTTCTGCTAAAAATCCTTAACGGCGTTGGGCAGTGGGGGCGACAGCCACTTCGCCGCCCGCCGGTTACGCCACAGATCGTCCCCGGATCTCACTGGGCAACGGCGAGTCGATTTTTCTCGCCGCCAAAGCCGCTTTGCGGCGATGGGAACATTTTCGATTGGGCTGGGTGGAGCTCTGGTCGCCTGACACGCCGATTCAGTCAGGTGAAGTTGTGGCGATCATGGCATGGACTGCTGCGCCGTGTCCGATGTACCAAGCAGCGATCCTATGGACCGGCATTGAAACAGTCGTCTTCGGCACGTCAATTCGTTCCCTGCAAAGATTGGGCTGGCGACAGATCGACATTCTGGCGGAAGTACTCGTTCGTCGCAGTCCTGCATGGACAACGCCCCACCACCGACCAGCCAGATATCTTTCTGAACGCCCTTTCGAATCTCAGCGATTGTGGTGTAAGGGGCTCCCTGAACAAAATGAATGCGATCATCTTCAGTCGGATGGAAGCACTACAGATGGGTCAGTCTGGCTCAGATTCCGTATTTCGTGTGGGTCTCACTGGCGACAGTGATTGCAACTGTCAATCACGGTGATAAATTCTTGACGTGAATGACTTCCCAAAGTGCTGGCGACGAAAAACAATCACTGTTGAAGTGGAAGCGAAAGCCAAAGAAGTGGCTGTGGCGAAGCTGCTCACAGATCTGAAGAACAAAAAATCGGAAGCAACGTGGTTTGTCTACCTGATGCGGTGCGCAGACTATTTGCTCTACACGGGAATCACAAACGATTTGCCTCGCAGGCTGGAGGGGTGCGACTACATCACGTTTCGACTTTCCAAACACCGATGTTTTCAAAAAAGCACCTCAAAAATATGGTGAATATTTCTCCCGCCGACAAGGATTTCGTCACTTCGGGGGAAGTCGGGTTAAGTCCACGCGATTGCAGGCAAGCTCCGCAGTAGAGGAAACGGTGACCTGAAGTGTTCAATGCAACCTGCTCTCGATCCATCCTTACTTTGGTGGAATCAATCGGATCGCTCGCAGATCAATCAGGGCCGTCGGCAGGGTTTCGGGGGCAGTAATGATCAGCTGGCTGCGGCCACGATGGAGATCGATTGTCCCGCATTGCCATGTTTGATAGTGGTCCCATGTTCCGCTGCCGGGGACGCGGGCCGTGAGCATGCGGTTGCCCGTGGAGAACTTGATCAGGCTGCCTGCTGTGGCGTCATCGCAGGCGAAGTCAAATTCGACAGTCCAGTGTCCGGATCTTGGTACCTCAAACGTCCACTTGGCATAGTCGTCGGTCGATGTCCAGAAACCGAGGTTGCCGTATTTCTCTTCGAACACAAGATTTGGCCCGTAAATCTCGGCGGCCGATGCGGGCAAAGTCACGGTGCCGTCCGCGTCGGCCGCCACGAACTTCGGTGAGTTTCCTTTAAAGCGTTTCCACGGCGTGCCGGTCGACTGCACAAACGCAAAAACGTTCGCGAGATCCTGAGCAGGAATATCCTTCTCAAGCCCTTCCGGCATCAGCGATCGTTTCGATGCCACCAACTCTTCGATGTCGGCGCGGACGACCGTGATCTCTTTTCCATCGTTGCCGATCAAAGTCAGACTGCCGCCGGTTTCGCCTTTGAGCATGCCCAAATGCTGCAGGCCGTCTTTTGTGACAACGGTGTAGACCAAGAACTTCGATTCAACCGCTCGATTTGGATCCAGCACGGCTGTCAGAAGAGCCTCCATCGACCGGTCTTTCAATGCCGCAAGATCCGCGCCTACTTCTTTACCGATGTCCTGTAATCGGTGACAACTGCTGCAACGCTTTTCGAAGACAGCTTTGCCAGCGACTGGCTCGCCGGTGAGTGACGCCAGTTGCTCGCGATACGAACTGATGACATCCACGCGAGTCGAGACGACATTGCCACTGAGCAATTGTCTTGCCTGCGTGGCAATTGTATCACTGCGATGATTCAGCAGGCTGTCTCTTTGCACGGCATCCAAGTCTGTCGCCGCCAGCGTACCTGCCTTGACGGCATCCAGCAGAAGTTGGATCGTCAATTCTCGCTGCAACATGGTCGTCAAAACTTCAGCTCGCACAGTCGGCGCGAAACTGTTCCAGTGAGATAGCAACTGAGTCACCGCGTCTTGCGTCGCGTTTCGTCCCATCACGCGCACAGCCGCGATTTGCACAGGCATCGGAGTCTGCGCCGTGAGCATTTCCGTCAGATCCAGCGAAGTATCCGATGCATAGCCGCTCGTGACTCCCCCAAACCGAACTGCGGCTGATCGTCGATCGGCGTCAATATCGTTGTTGCGAGCAATCTGCGCGGCTATGGCGTAGGCAGCCGACATTGCATTCTGAAACGCATCGTTCGTTTTCAATGACACCGCGGCGTCACTGCTGAGAACATTATTGAGCGTGCTGGCCAGCAATTCAAACCGCGATGCCGGAGAGTCTGCCGTGACGGACTGCACGAGCACCGTCAATGGTTCGCTCAATTGTTCCGATCGCCCCATCGCCGCCGCCTGAGCCAACAAGACGCCGATCAATTCTTCGTTCAGATCTTCAGCAGGCGCGTTGAGTGCCTCTTGGAGCACTCTGCCGATGTTGTCCGGTGTCAGCGATGTGAGGCCCGCGCTTCGCAGCATTTGGTCGCCAAAATTCCTACGGAGCATCTCGCCAAGCAACGCTGCTCCAGTGTCGCCTTGGGCTGCGCCGAGACTCAGTATGACCTGCAGTCGAACGGCGGGATCAGTATCACTCGCTAACGGCGTGAGGCAGGCTACTGGCTCGTCAACGTTGTGCGCGAGCGCATATTCCATGCATCGTATCGCCGCGACACGTACGTCGGGCGACGCATCATCTAAACCGCCGTCGGCGATGAAGTGAATCGACTCGTTCCCGCAAATGGTTTCAATCGCATTCAGTGCGTGGACACGAATGGCAGGTTTGATTTCGTTGAGATAGAACAACAAATGCAAGGGCCCACAGGTATCGCCGTCGCTACAGGCTGCGACCTTGCGATGCTGCAGAATTCGTTGCGACGTATCCCTCCACCAGCCGTTCGGGCTTTTGAGTCTCTTCACAAGATCTGCGATTGGAATTTCATTCCATGGTTTTTCAAAGTAGCCATCTCGCTCCGTCGAGATGAGCCCAGTTCCTTCACCTTCATCCGCCAATGCCGCTTGCCCCGTATCGACTGTTTCCGCGATGGGAGCGGCCGTTGTTGAATTACGTGGCGTCCCTGCAGGCTCGTCTCGGCGGAGCGAGACGGCTACGTTCGTCCCTTCTCCCCCGAAATCGGGGGAGAAGGTGGCCGCAGACCGGATGAGGGGGTTTGGCACAACGGACGTCACTCGATCATTCTTGCCAACCCCCTCACCGTGGCCCTCTCCCCCGGCGCGGGGGAGAGGGGACGAAACAGAGGAACAGCATTCGGTCGCAGGCACGATCCGATAAATCCGCCCTTTATCATTTCCCGCGTACAGATTCATCTTCCGCTGATACTCGGGCGGAATCCATTCAGGATGCTCGATCACAGCGCGGTACATATCCGCAACCCAAATCGCTCCGTCCGGGCCGGTGCGAATCATCGTGGGACGAAACCAGTTGTCGCTGGAAGCAAGGAATTCCGACTCCTGTTCATCGGCCGCTCGTTCGCCTTTGAAGCCGTAGCCATCGCGCGTCATCACGAGCCGTGACACAAGGTTATGCACGGGCTCGGACGTGAACGTGTTGCCATAGTACTGTTCGCCGAGATAATTGTCGCGATAGATCATCGTGCTGCACGCCGATGTAAATCGATTTGCGAAAGCAAATTCATTGAATCGAGCCAGTGTGCGACTGGTCGGATACACCGGAGCAGCTCCAGGAATCGCCGATACCTGAGCCGTGACTTGTGAAATCCCGGCGTGAGGATTTCGTCGCACGTAGCGATCTTCAAGCACATACTGATAGATTGGGTTTGAATTGTTGTTGCCGAACCAGTTCCCAAAGTCGTCACGTTCGCGTCCGAACTGCGTCTGCCCGCTGACAGTGTCGAGCCCGTTGGTATCCGGGTGGATTCGCAGATCGCGACCGCGGAGAGACAAAGAGGATCGAGGAGTAAGGATCGAGGATGGAGCAGATTCAGAGGGTTGCGATTTACTCACTCCTCGATCCTCACTCCTCGCGCCTTCTCCAGGTCTCACTCCCGTTCCCGCAATTTCCCCACCGCTGTCGCCGTTTGCCAGATACAGCCATCCATCCAGTCCCCAGCGAAGTCCGTTGACTCGATGCTGCTGGTTACCTTCGACGAAGCCCTGGTAAAGTGTTTCCCTGACATCGGCATCTCCATCCCCATCGGTGTCTTCAGCGTAAAAAATCTCGGGAGCCATCGTGATGATGACTCCGCCTCGCCAGCAATGGATGCCGTTGGGAAACGCGAGCCCGTCCAGGAATGTCGTGGCCTTGTCGTAAACGCCGTCTTTGTCGGTGTCTTCAAGGACACGAATGCGACCGCCAATGTAGCCATCTCGCTCCGTCGAGATAAGCCCCGTTCTTTCGATCTCATCAGCCGATGCCACTTGCTCTTTGCGATCAGCTTGCCTTTTCGGCGCCGGCGTTCCTGAGCCGGTTGGCGTCCCCAAAGGCTCGCCTCCGCGGAGCGAGACGGCTACGTTTTCGCCACTCGGATAATCCCCCATCTCCACGACCCACAATCGCCCACGTTCATCCCAATCAAACGCAACCGGATCGCGGATGAGTGGTTCCGAAGCTGCAAGTACCAACTTCAGATCCGGCTTCGTTGTCATGCACTTGAGCGATTCCTCAGGGCTCTTTGGAGCCGGGAAGTCGCGTTGTAGTGCCTCCGAGTAGAACGCATGCGGCATCAGTTTCTGAACGGCGTCACACAGCACATCTTCGGCCTCCGGTGCCAGACGTGTCGGTCGTCGATAGTAGAGCATCGACGAATCGGCCTCGTAGCCGCCTTCGCGAAGCACTCTTGCCGATGCGATGTAGCACGGCACGTCGTTGCTGTAGGCGTTAATCCACAGCCGGTCGCTGTCGAACATGTCGTTCATGCGAATCGAGTAATCCACCACGACCTCGCCGCCGAGGAATACCATCGCAAGGTCTTCACCGAAACACCATGTTTGCACGGGATAGTCGGGAACTGTCGATGGGATCTCTTTGCCGTCGTCGAGCATTTTTAGAAAGTCGCGGGCTCGCGAACCGGTGACGCCGGGTTGAGTCGCTTGCTGTTCCCATTCCGCCCGCGATGGCAAAGGTCCCAGCGGCAGATCGATGCGGGCCATGCGGCAAGTGATGTGTGGGTTGATGCGTCTTAAGTAGCCATCTCGCTCCGCCGAGATGAGCCTTGATCTTTCGCTCTCATCAGCCGATGCCACTTTGGATGCGGCGGGACTTGCTGGTGCTAGAGACGGCGCACGTGAATCACTTGGCGTTTCGGAAGGCTCGTCACCGTGGAGCGTGACGGCTACATTGCTCAAAACTCTCGTCACCTCATCGGCCATTGTGCGCCCATGCACTTTCGCTTGTTCGTGAGTCCCCCGTGGTGACGGATTGGCGTCCGCGCCGCAGCCGATGGCAATCAGAGCCACCGCGCCGGGATGATCGGTTTCGAGCATATCCGCAGCGAAGCCAGCCCAGTCGCCGCTGATCTGATTGAACTCACCGGTTTCCGTTGTGCAGTGGCAGGCATAATTTGCGAGCACGGCGATCAGTTTTCCGTCCATATCATGAGCTGCCAGTACGGGGACTCGTTTGTCCGTTGGACCATCGGGAACTTCGCCGAAGTTGGTCCATTTGCCGTTGGCGATCAATCGTCGATTCATTGCAAAAGTGGTCTCGCCGAATCCTGACGACAAGTGCCCAAGCCGCCGCGATTTGATCGCCATATCGACAACTTCGACGAGCTTTGCGATCAACTCAGTTTCATACTGAGCAAGGTGCGCCGCGTGGTCATCAGGAATCGTATCAAAAATATTTGGCAGGAAACCCCGCAGCCACGGTGCGGAATGGGAGTGAGTGCAAGAAATCGCAAATCGCTCGCGTGGGATCTTGTGTTTGGCCGCAATGCGTTCGAAAACGGCTTCGGTCATTTCGAGAGGCACGCCGCAGTTATCCACAGTGAGGAGAATCGCAAGGGGTGAGGATTGAGGATCGAGGATTGAGTGCTCTGTGTTGCGATTTTGCGGCAGACTCGATCCCAAATCCTCACTGCTCGTTCCTCCCACTGCCAGTGCCCTCGCATGAATCCTCGCGGCAATGCCTTCGGATTCCTTCACACGATCGCCGTAACCGGTGAGCCGCACAGGATACTCCGGCGTGATATCCACGACCGCCGCGCCGACGGGGACCGGTTCGTACTCGGCGAGCGGGGCGGCGTCAGCCCCCCGGTACTTTGCTTCTTCTGGTGCATTGGTCGTCGTCGTACCGGCGGGCTGACGCCCACCGCTCGCCAAGGCGTGTTTGTGTTCGGCAAGGAATTCGTCGAAGGAAAGTCGATACATCAAGTCCGGCAGATGAGCCGTGTCTTCGTTGATCCAGCAAAAGTGACGGTCGTGGATGAAGAAACCGTTAGTAGTGCTATCACGACGCCGAAGCGGGAGCAGCTTGTCGCTTTTGGTTTCAAGCAATGCTTCAAGAACGGCCGGCGGAAGCATGGCGATGTCGTTTTGACTGGGGTGCGTCAAACGGAACTCTCGTTTTGCCTTCTTCTCCTGGAAATATCGGCTTATCCCGCGCGTCGAAGTGTTGTGCATGACACCAAAATGAAATGCGGCTGTCACTTCAGCAGCGGGTTTCGACGCCTCCAAAGTTTCAGACACCTTTTTGAGACGATCGCCCACCTGCAGCAGAGGACATGGATGATCGATCGTATGGCATTCGATGCTCAGGCCTTCGTCGAGATACGCTAGACGATTGCCGTCTTTGGTTCGATCAGCCGCTTCGTCACCCGACTGGGCAACGCAATTCCAGAACATGCAGCAGGCGAGTGCAGCAGCAAGGCGCAACATCGGCAAGATCTCCTAAGGGGACACCATGTAAGAGGCGGGAATGAACAGCCTTCAGGCAGTATATGCACTGGCCGACGAAGTCGCACGCCAATGGCGATTGCCAGACGGGCATTAATTTCAATGCCAGATTACACGGCCTGATTTAAAGAGCGTGAGAGAATCCCGGAATTTCTGCAGATCCAGCCGTCAACCGGTCAGACTCCGGCGTTTAGACAACGCATCTGCAAAAACCGTCAGATCTTTCCCGATGCTGGCAGCCTGTTCATCTGTCAGTTCTGCCTTTCCGAATCGGACCTCATTGAACGCCATAGCGATGCGAATGGGCATCTGGCGAAGTTCTTCAGACTGCAATCGCTCTTTAAATCTTTCAATTGCGGATCGCCCATTTTCCAACGCACTGGCGGCAGCTGGAAATTGCATGCCGTGCGATTCACACAAGTTGCAAAATCCTGCATAGAAACGAATAACCGACCGACGAGCTCGTTGTTTTTCAGAAAATTGCGTCCGCAGAGACTTTACAGCGCGGAGCAATATTACCATTGGATGCACTCGATAAATGAGCCAGCTGACAAGTAACGACAGGACTGTCAACGCGCCGCCACGCCAGCTAAACCAGGATTCCGGCGACATCAAAAATGACAGGATTCCACTCCATGTTGCGTTGAGCAATCCCTTTTGGACAATCGTGTCGTACATCGACTTCGAAGTCGAAATGACCGGCGCGAAGAATTCCTTTTGTCGTTCTGCCGACATGTTATGCACCCTGTCATTCCAAAGGTCCGAGATTGCGGACTGCAAATCTCCAATGGGCGATTCGGTTTGTCCCGTTGAAATCATTTCGCGGCGGGGCGCTGATGGCGTCGGATCCAGAGTCTCCCAGCGGCCATCCAGAAACACCTCTACCCAGCTGTGCGCGTGTCGTTGCCGAACTTCATTAATTCCTGTCACGGAATTCATATCGCTGCCATAGTATCCATTGACTAACCGCGATGGAACCTGCACCGACTTCAGCATCAGCGCGCAGGCCGACGCATAGTATTCGCAGTGTCCCGATTTCGTGTTTAGAACAAAATCCTCCACCGGATCGATCGACCGATTTTGTCGAGTCTGCATGGTGGAATACACAAATCCATTCTCGACACTCAGGTACTCCATGATCTTGCGGATTCGATCGGATTCCGAAACCAGCCTGCCGTCCTTCGTACAAAGTTTCTTTGTCATCTCATCGAGACGAGGCAGATCATCGGCAATATTTCTTTCCACATAACGATCGCGATCATCGCGACGATCGCGACGATTGCCTGAGCCACGACGTGTCTCTCGATTTGTTTGATCTGCGATGTTGGCAGGGACAGGATGAGGGATCGCCCGATATTCGGGCGTTGCCTTCGAATCAGCTGTCGGATCAAGACGCGGGCACTCAACCACCAACGTGCGAGGCAGTTTGGAGTCGGTCGTCCCGCGCCAGATCATCTCTCCCGTTGTCAAATGCCGTTGAATCTGCAGTTTGTCAGCCACGCTGACCTTTAATAGAGGATATGGGGCAAACGCATAAAAGCCGACAGGTGCATCCTGAGTAATTTCAACTCGAAACTCAGGTTCGAGATTGCCGCTGCCCAAAACCGGATCTCGCGACAATTGCGCGCTTGACAATTCCAGCTCATCAGGCCCGATGGACCACCTTCCGCGGTGGTAGCGTCCCAGTACAATACCCCGAAAACGGACTTCATCCATGCCAAGCGCTGCCGCAAATTGCTCGGCGGAAACGGGTTTTCGGGTCTTCAGACTCGTAACGCTGAAGAACAACACTCGCTGTTGACTGAGCGTAACACGTCCGACATGCCCAAGCGTCACGGTATCCTTAAAACCACTTTGGGATGCCAAACCGCTTTCGCGGGCCAAATCAGCCGCCAACGTAGTGGCTCCCTGTTCCCATATGCGTGGAAACGCAGCGAACACAAACACCGCCAGCACCAGTGACACCATAAACGATCCGCTCACCATGCTGCGAAACTGCCAACCGACCCACGCCTCAGAACTGTCACGCTGCAAACCGTCGCGAACCTGAATCAACGATTCCCAACCGTTCTTTTTTGAAGATTCTCCGTCGGACGCTGAGTCTTGCCCGGAGCGTTTACTGAGCGCATCGCGTTTCAAGTTGCGACTCGTATGCTGATCCATCACGCGATACAGCGAGAACACCGACAGCGTCCATAACAGCAGTGCCATCATCATCAGCACAGCACCGCCAAAGAACAAACCCGTCTTCTGAACGGCGGCAACCGTCATCTGCAACAACGTTAAGGCGATCAGCCACCAATATTGACGATGCCCTTTCTGCATCATCAGCACAATGCACGTCAGGTACACCAGCATGTGCGATCCCGCCAGCAGCGTGTCTTCAACAGTACCCTGGCCGAAGTTGTACATGGACACCATAATCGCCGCCAGACCACACAAATTGATGCTCCATGTCGGCAGCCGGACCCACTTGAAATCATCAACGAAAATCCACGCAACAATTGCGACGATCGGCGTAAGTGCTGCGGGAAAATAATTACCCTCGCTGCGACAAAGGACCACACCGGCCATTGCCGTAGTGAGAGTCATGCTGCGAAAGAAAGCAGATTGCAATTTTTTGTCGCTTATATTCAGGACCGGAGATCCGGAATCAGCCCACGCAGCTGTTTGCATCGGTCGACTGTTCATTCCTGCTGATGCAGAGGTCACTTCCGTCGCCGCAGGCTGCTGCGTTTCGGAGCCCGCGTCCACATCCATTGCCAGCGTGGCATTCAGCGTCTGTTCATCCGCCTTAACGATCATCAGGCGTCCAATGAACTGTTGCTCATGCCGCAGGTTTTCATGAGCGATCGAATCTGCCAGCAAGCGTGCGCTCTCAGGCCGCGGTGTGATGAGGACAAAGCGACTGTTCGGAGCTTGATAACTCTGGCACACAGCCAAGAGCATCGACGCCAATTCCGCCTTCGGTGAAGGCTCACAGACCGCCAGTTCTTTCAGTGCCGCGTCGCGAAAACTTCTCGCGCCGGAACATTCCACAGCCTGCAAATCCCTGCCGGCGATCATAAGCCGATACCGGCCCGATGATGATTGGCGAGTCTGCTCAATGCAGATTGTTGCGGCAAGACTGATCGTGCGTTCCTGCAGCGGTTTCGAAAACTCACTCGACGAACATAAATCCAGAAGTACAATGAGATCCGCTTCCCGATGTTGTTCGTGTTCTTTCACCATGAAGTGCCCGCGCCTCGCTGAACTGCGCCAGTGGATGGCACGGGGATTATCCCCGGAACGATATTCTCGGATTCCGTGAAACTCGTCATCGAACAGACCGACTCGTGCGTTCGCGCGACTGGTGGATTCGGCCAGTTCCCGCTCGCGACGTTTCCACGCTGGCAGGAGACGTCCGGTCTTCGGATACACGATGACTTCGTCACGAGCCGTAACGACGTGTCCGCGTTCACCGATCCCCAGCGGAAAGCGGGAACTCAAACGCAGCGGCCCGAACTGATACAAACCACGGTCAGAAATGCAGATATCATAATGAGCCGATCGCTGCTCTCTCGGCGCGACTCGCACAAAAACAACTTTGCCTTCATCCCGAATGTTTTTTCCCTGAATGACGTCACGAACTTCGACCAGCCGCGACGAAAGCAATCGTTTCTCGTTCTTCATTCGGATCTCAACGGAAAACCAGGTTCCCGCTGAAACTGACACCGGCAGACAACGCGATACATTAACTCGCGCCAGCATCGCCACTACGACCCAGCCGTTCAGTACGAAAGGTCCAGCCATCATTCCAAAAATGAGCAGCAGCATGTTGCCAGTGTCAGGATTGCCGCCGGTCAGCGCGGCGATGGCAATGATCAGCATGATTCCCAAATAGACGATTCCTTCTCGAGGCAGCAACATGCGGGATCGAAAGCCGATTTTCTGAGCGATCACGGTCAGCCACGGACGAAACAGCATCGAGAGGGTCATGACAACAAGGGATCCGACACCCAGCGCAAGCAGTAAATATTTAAGCGCCCCTTCAAAGTCCGCGAAATTAATCGGCAGCACAAACGCCGCCAGAAAACAGGCCATCGCCGCCAGAAACTGCAGCACGTTGCTGGCACTGAACGAAATCGGAACCAATGTTCTTTTGAATTCATGAGTTGACATTTGGGTCACGGTTGTCTGGCCTCCGGTTTCCCCATCGCGTCAACGATAAAATTAAAGCAAAGCTTGTTGTAGTGGTTGCCGTAAATTCCGTGACGAGACGTCGGGTAAAACATCACCTCGAACTGACGCTCCGCCTTCTGCAGGGCCTGTATGAGCTGAATGGAATTCTCAGGGTGAACATTGTCGTCCCTGAGCCCATGCAGGATCAGCAGCCGTCCGTTAAGATTTGAGGCAGCTGCAACTACGGATGCTTGCTGATAGCCGTCATGGTTGAGTTGCGGAGTGGACATGTATCGTTCTGTATAGATCGTGTCGTAGTTAGCCCAATCTGTCACCGGGGCTCCTGCGATTCCGGCACAGAGCCTGTTCGAATGTGTCATTGCATACGAAGTAAAATAGCCGCCGTAACTATGGCCGCCCTGGCCAATGCGTTTCGAATCAACCCACGACTGATCATGCAGCCAGCCACAAAGTGCCTCGAGATCTTTCGTCTCTTCAACACCCAATTGCTTATACGCAGGCCATGCGCTTTTTGCTCCGTAACCACTCGACGTGCGAGGATCCCAGATGATGACGACAATTCCCAGATTTGCCAGCAGATGATCGGGCATCCGGTTGCCCCACGCATTTTTCACCTGAGGATGATTCGGACCACCGTAAGTTCGCAGCCAAACGGGATATTGTGTCGTTGGATCAAAATCAGGCGGCAGCACGAATATTGCTTTCGTCGTGGAACCGTCGGCCATCGGAACATCGCGAAGTTCCACAGTGCCGAACGCATACTCGTCGCGTGCTGCAGACACAGACTCCGACAATACGCGAAGTTCGCTGCCACTCGCATTTCGGACAACAATCCTTGCTGGTTGATCAATACGACTGAACGAATCCACGAGATAACTGCCGTGCTGGCTGACGCTGGCAACATGCGAGCCATCTTCAGGCGTCAGTCTCGCCACATCGTCCGAGTTTATTAGGGAAACGCGGTACACATTCTCGGCAATATATGAATCCTTCGTGCCGGACAAAATGACATAGGATTCATCGATATCGACGGCGTGCAGCGTGCGGACTTCCCATTCGCCGCTCGTCACCGGTGTGATCGTTTTTCCGTCCGGTGATACTCGATACAAATGACGCCAGCCGGTATGTTCGCTCAAAAACAGAAAGCTGCCGCAGGACAAAAATGTCATGTCGAGAGGATTGTCTACCCACGCTCCTGTTTCATCACGCAGCAGCTTGAGAGTCTTTCCGTCCAGTATCGACGAGGTCAGCACATCCAGCCACGTCTGAATGCGATTCTGTGCGTACCAATAGATACTCGAACTATCCGGAAACCAGTTGAAGCGAGCGACTATGAGATCGTCCGCAGGGTACCCGGACGAATCGATCCATGTCGTATCGCCACCGGTCATCGCGACGATGCCGAGTCGAACTTTAGGATTCTTTTCCCCGGCCTTCGGGAAGTGTTCGGTCTCAAACGACTGCCCAACCGACGTGTGATCAGCAACTTGAAACTTCGGCACTTCGGTGTCGTCGAACTGCTGATACGCCAGCTTAGTACCATCAGGGCTCCAGTGATAGGCCTGCCAACTGCGGCCGAAGACTTCTTCAAAATACACCCAGTCGGCCCTGGCATTCCTCACAAAGTCAGAGGAATCATGCGTCAGCTGTCGCACTTGCTTCATTTCAAAATCGGCAACCCAGAGTTCATTCTTTCTAACGAATGCAAGGCCGGAACCGGTGGGGCTGAGTGCCGTCAGTTCGATGTCAGCCGGGACTCCTTCGACCACGGCAGTGTTCGAACCGTCCAGATCAATCCGAATCAATCGCTCGCCAAGGCGAAACACAACGATTCTCTTCGAGGGGAGAAACTCAATCCAGGCTCCCGCCACCAGACGTTTAGCGTCGGACTCAGAAACATTCGGAATCTTCGACAACGCCTTCGTCAATTCTTCGACGTCGTACCATGGACGGCTGTCGCCTGTTTCTGCCGAGACTCTTTTCCACCCACTGCTTTCACGTTGAATGTAGTTTTCATCGTCAAGCCATGTGATGCGGGTTGGAGAGAACCCTCCGATCTGAATCCGTTTACTGCCGTACACATGATCGTACGTAATTCTTTGACGCACACCCGTTTGACTTGGTTCCGCAGCCTCCTGCGTCTCTTCCTGCGCTGGGGGCTGCGCCGCAGCGATCGGAGCCGAAGCCAGCATCGCCAGAATCGCCGCCAGTTCACACAGCAGAAAGGAATGATCGCCGGAGTTCTCGTTGCTCATCAATCCCTCAGGGTTTGTCGCCTCGTTCGCAATTACTGCGGCAAGCGCGCACTCGACACAGACGGAAATGAACCGGTACAGGAACGCATGAACTCAACAATGTCGAGGCTCTCGTGCGGAGTCAGTTTCAGTGGCACAATCTTGTCACTGAGCCAAGGGTTTTTGTCTCCGCCTTTATTGTAGTGTGCGACGACTTCTTCCAGTGTCGCCAGACTGCCGTCGTGCATGTAGGGCGCGGATAACGCCACGTTGCGAATCGTCGGTGTCTTGAAAGCACCCTTGTCCTTTTCGACTTTGGTTTCCGTAAAGCGTCCCAAATCAGGCTCCTTCGCTGACATGCCGATTCCAAGATTGTGATACTGCTCATCCGCAAGATTGGCGCCGACATGGCAATTGCTGCAGCCCACACGCTTACTGAAGAACAATTCCTGACCGCGGAGAGCGCTTTCGGACATCGGATTGTCTGCGACAAACGCCTTCATCTCTTCGTACTCCGCGTAGATCTTCGGGGAATCAGTCTTCAGATCTTCAAGATCTTCCTTCTCAAGCGTCGCAAAACGTTTGTACGACTCGTTGTAGTCGTACGGCGACGGACCGGTCACCAGAATTCGCTCAAAGGCCGCGATGGCTTTTCCGACATTGTCGATGGTCACCCCGGAGTCAGGGAAAACTTTTTTGAACTGCATCGCGTAGCCGTCTATCTTTTTCAGCGTCGCGACCGCAGCTTCGTGGGTGTTTCCCATCTCTATCGGGTTCTGAATCGGACCAACCGCCTGGGCTTCCAATGAGTCCGCTCGTCCGTCCCAGAACTGTGCATCGCTCAGAATCCGGTTGTAGCTGACTGGCGAATTTCTTCCGCCTTTTTGTCCGCGGATGCCGACGCCGGTTGGAGTGTGTCGCGAAAATCCTTCCTGTGGATGATGGCAAGACGCGCAACTGACGGTGTTATCTGATGACAGCCGCGTGTCAAAGTACAGCTGCCGACCGAGTTCAATTTTTGCCAGCGTAAGCGGGTTTTTCTCCAGCCCCTTCATCTGACTTTCGCCAAGACTGAGGCCAAGGGGAAGTTTTACCGTAAGTCCTTTGTGGTTTTCTCCGCGGGACAGCCACTGCTTTATTTGATCATTCGTAAGTGGCCCGGCCCCGGGAATCCCCATCGCCGGTTTTTCCCTGCTTAGATCCAGCGTCGCATCCTGACCGAATGCCGGAACGACCATCACGGTCAGCATCATCACCGCCAGGAACACATTCTGCCTGATGTCGATTCTCAACATTGCTTGCTCACTGAATTACGAAGCCTTGTAGAACGTAAGCTTTGGAAACTGCGACAGAAACCACTCGCCAGACAGCCCGCAGGGTGTTCCGTACGATTGGTACCTGAACCGTTTTCCAAAGCGCCACTGTCAGATTGTAGGCAATTCGTGAAATTGTTCCAGGCGACGGCATCATCGCTCTTCCAGCATCACGGCCGGCGGCATCGGAGGCAGGTCCATGATTTCAGCCGCACGGGATTCTGTGTCGAAAATAGCCACTGTTGGCTTACGAAACATCCAGCCACCAACTTCACCTGGGTTGATAAACACTCGGCCGTGTCGGTCTGTCGCAATGCTCGGCCTGTGTGTGTGTGCGAACACGACTACGTCTGAACCGTCGATCACGCCTCTCAATTCCTCGAGCTGATGAGATATCAGAAATTTTACGCCGTCCCGAGACTTCCAGCACATTGGCGGATATCCCAGCGTTCCGACAATCTTCATCCCGCCAGCGATACCGATTTGATTGCCGTCATTATCGCCATAACACGCGATCACCGGGCACGTAAATCGCCTCATGGAAGGCACGACGAGGGGTGAAACAAAATCGCCAGCGAGCAGAATGACGCCACATTCGAGCGCATTGAACAGGCCAATCGCGTGCCGCAGATTGTCCACATTGTCGTGAATATCGGCCATAATTCCGACCCGCATTTTGCATCTCGATGGTTGGTTTGGTGTCTGGTTTTGGCGACCGATCGCGATTTCGCAGTCGCCCTCGCCCGGAGGATTGTAGTACACGATGTGCCTGAGCACATCCGTTGCGAATCTCCTTCATTGCCACAGCCGCAACTGTAATGATCTTGGCGCGGGCTTCGCCCGCAACCCAAATGAGTCATTGAGTTAGGCCTTCAGGGCCGGCACATCGTCTGCCGGTGGCGTGAGCCACCGGAAACGAATACTTGAATGACTTGAGGCCCGAAGGGCCGATACATTTGCCAAGTGCAATGGCACTCCAACCGATTTATTGTATCGGCCTTTCCGGCCTCGATTGGTCCGATTGCATCAGACCGGGGCCTCACAGCCCCGGCATAGGATGTGCCAACCCTCCGGGCCTGAACCGCAAACAATTTATGGCAGTGCATTACGAATCAAATGATCAGCCTCAGACATGTCCACTGTTCTTCACTACGCCCCAAATCTTCTCAGAAAAACAATACTCTCAATGTTTGCTGAGCAAAAATCTGGTGACTTTTTATGTCACCAGATTTTTGTAGAGTGGATGGATTCGAGAAAATCAGGAGATTCGAAAAATGCGATTTTTGTCATCATATCTGTTATTGATCGTGGCTCTTGCGGGTTGTACGCGCAGTCCCGAAACGAAGTCCGGCAGCGACGTTTCAACTGGCGATCGAAAGGTCGCGGATACAAATGAGATGGAATCGATCGAAGCCACAGACCAGAATGATTACAGCAAGATGACTCAAGTGGATCCGGACCTCAAGCAGGAGGCGCGGGCGGCGTTTGACCAAGCCGTTCAGGATGACCCGAATAGCCCAGAGGCATACTTTGCGCGGGGGTTTAACATCCTTTCGGACGGCAGCCAGATGGATGCGGCAATTACCGACTTCAACAAGGCGATTGAACTGAATCCGAAATATGCAAGAGCCTACCTGATGCGCAGCCGGGCTTATGCGGCTCTCGGCGACAACGACCATGCAAAGGCTGACCGCGACAAGGCACTGGAACTGGAACCCGGGATTGACTGACGCCGCCCCCTGCGAGAGAGATCCCCAAAACCTCGTGGCCTCTGATTCTTGTGAATCCCGCCGAATGGCAACTGACTTCAGCCGCTGGTGGTAGAAGTGGCGTATCCGCAGTAAGACAACGTATTCTGCATGACGCCTTCAATTGCGGTTGGGGTTCTTATTCTGTCAAAAACCCGTAGTAGCGACCCATCCAATAGGCGTGTAGAAAGTCGGCGGCGCCGGTCTCCTGTTCAGCCCAGAGTGGCAGTTCTTTCCATACTTTTCCGTCATCGCTCAGATAAGTGCCACCGGGACCACCGGCCAGAATTCCCCACGGCGTGACGAAGACAGTATGAGCGATCGGGATTCGCCAACCATCCATAGCCGTTATCGACGTCGTACCATTGTCATTGGATAATTGAAGCTTTCCGTCTGCATCGATTCGAACCTTTCGGGCATCCCCAACCTCGGTCCATTCGTCAAATTTCGGCACGGGAACCTCGGGGGCACCTTCAACTGAGGCATTTCGCCAGCTAAGCCCTGCATCTCGCGAAATCAACAGGCCGTGACTGGTTTGCGCCCAGATCACAAACGTTCGCGACCTAGACGCCACCAGCGCCGTGACTGAGGCCCCCATCATCGGGGATGAAATATTCGTCCAGTTCTGGCCCCGGTCGCGCGTCATCCACGCGCGCCCGGATGAATCAGAAAACCATGCCACCTGAGCATCATCAAAAGAGAACTGAATAGAGGTGACATGCGGTTTCAGGTTTCCGTCGAGTCGATAGGGATCGCCCTTCCAAACGTATTCGTTGTCATACGGACGCAGCTGAATCGGAATTGGCTGCAACGAATATGGCGTGCCACCTTTTTTCAAATGAGGATTCAATTCGACGCCGCTGCGCAAGGACCCCATGACCGGGCGAAAGACTCGGTCGATCGGATAATTCTGAAGTGAATCGATGGCAAACTGCATTCCTTCTGCGGCGTGAGGTACGTCAATGTCTGCGATGGTTTCGTTGGTCACTGCAGCAGTTTGCGACGACGCCCGCTCATGAGGGTTCCGGTATTCCGGCAGCAGCGCAAAGGTCGTGAAAGCGAACAACGAATTCTGCTCGGTCCAGTTGTTCTCCCAGAGCCGACTAACCCAGGCGCAATAGATCTTCAGGAGCTCAGGATCGGTCTCATAGCGAATCAGACTATACAACGCCTCGTAGGATTGACCGTCGGGACTGTGGTCAAATCCTACCAGTCTTTCGGGGGTTATTGGGCGATTGTAGAAATCCGGTTCCGGATTGTTGCGAAATTGCTCCACTACCTTTTTATAGAAATCCAGATAGTGTGGCTTTCCGGTAATGTGGTGAGCGATCAACAAGTCGGGCAGCAGCATCAACTGAGCACGCAGCGGAAACCTAGAGATCGACGGAGCTCCCATGCGACGAAACCGCGTTTCATAGAACTTTCGATAGTATTCCTCATACTCCGGGTTGGGATCGATTCCCACATGACCCCACTGAGTCGGTTCTCCATCGACATCCATAATACGGCAGTGATTATCCAGCAGATGCGTCATGAGCACATCGACTTCGTTGGCAATGAACTGTTTGTCAGCAGCATCCGCTGCAAGATCGAAATACAGTGCATAGCCGTACAAGACTGCGTTCAGATTGTCGACACTGACATCACCGTACCAGCGATAATCAGCATAGTCACCAAGCCCCTGATGCCATTCTGCAGAATCGTTTCCGTCACGTTCCCACCCGAAAACCGGCCCATGACCTTTGACGTAACCGCGAGCCAGTAGTCCGGGTTTTCCCGTGACTTCGCGCAAGACACGGAGAGCGTTCAGAATGGTCGATCCATGCACTCGCACGGCAGGGTCCCCGGTCACAGCAAACTGATAGGCGACGCCACCGAGATAACGTCCGGTCCAGACACCTGAATGAATCACGTTGCCTGACGTATCAACCGTCTGCGGCAAGTGAATCCCATCCGGAGCCGTCGGTGTGATCGAAACGTACAGGCCGTCCAGCCAGTGCTTCTCAATGAGGTTCTGCTGAAACCATACTGCCTTCTCAGCAAGTGTGCTGTGATCGCCAGGGCGTTGAGGAATTTTCGCTATGTCATCGGCTGTGGCCGGCCTAAATACTAAGGAGACGATGGTAAGACATATCCAAGAGAACAAGCCAGCGTGTTTCACGGGAGCACCCCTTGCGCAATCGAGAACGTTAACCATTTGCAGTACACAGTCATTCCAGCACCGATTAAAACGCGACGAAGTCTTCGTCTTTCGCAAGAATCGGCATCCTTGCATTGGCGAGCTTGAGGATATATCAGGTCGGATGGAAATGGAATCGAGCTTCGGTTGCATGTGCCTTAGCTGCCGTTCGACAATGTGACGGTGCTTGTCGAATATCTCGGACATGGATGTCCAGGCTAGAGGAATCGCAAAGCTTGAATCACCGGAAAAAACCACAGCCTGAACAAAAATCAGAATTTCCGGGCCTGACGGATTGTTGGAATGCCGATTGATCCGTGACAATACGCCGAGCGTTCTTGCGCTTATCGTTCATTTTGAATCACATCGCACCGCACGACAGGATGGCAACATGATCATTGGGAAGCTCTGGGGCAGTTTTAGGGCCCAGATGAACAAGCTGGCAAATTTTTTCTGGACAGCCGATCCGATCGCTCAGATGCAATACGAATACGACCAGGCCGTGGAGCAACTCAAAGGCGGTCGCGAGGGGTTGGCTCAGTACCGCGCACTGGTCGAAAAAGTTTCGCAGCAGGCGAACACCGAAAAGACCCGTGTGGCTCAACTGGAAAGTCGCGTCAAGGCTTACCTGCAGGCGGGTGATCGAACCACCGCAGCAAAGTTCGCGCTAGACCTGCAGAAGGCAAAGGAAAGCCTGGCCGACAAGATTTCACAGATGCAGATGCATGAGACATCGTATGAAAATAACGTCACGAAGATCAAGAACGCCACGAAAAAGGTCGGCGAGATCAAGGATAAGATGCAGACGTACGACGCGGAACTCAAAATGAGTCGCGCCGAAGCGGAAATGGCCGAACTCACGGGATCACTGAACTTCGACATCACCACAGATATGGGACAGATCGAACAGGTCCTGCAGGACCAGATCAATAAGAACCGCGCCAAAGTACGAGTCGCAGCAGACCTGTCAGAGCAGGGAGTTGACGACATTCTTCGTGAAACTGTCGCAGAAGGCGTGCTGGCTGAAGATGCACTAAAGCAGTTTGAAGCGGAGATGGGTTACCTGACTCCTGGGACAGCGAAAGTCTCACAGGAAGAAAAGCAACTCGGTCCACAGACGACGAAAGAAACAAACTGAACATGGCCAATACGCCTGAGGTTGCTGCCCCGACGATTGATCTTCCTGCGTGGTTTCCGGCATGGGCCAATGATCTGGCCCAAAAGTATTTTTCCGGGACGGCCTGTTTCTTTATCGTGCATGGCAATGTTCATGATCTGATCCCCGTTCCGAAAGACGGCGGCTCAGAGTTCCTGAGTCTGTCCGAGTTCCTTGGCGAACATCTGTTCGCCAAGTGGGATCTGGTACTGGAACACAATCTCAGCCAGGGTCTGCAGGCGCTGGCCGGCAGTAGTGCTGATCGCCACACGAAAATGATGCAGGAACTGACAGACCTGTTCGGCCCGTATCGGAACTGGTCGCGAGATCCGGACGATATTCTGCTGACGCTTGACCAGATGATCGAACGCACGTTAATTGAAGACGATCCAAAAAAACGGCGACGCATGGCGGTCGTGTTTGATTTTGGTCAGTACCTTGTACCGCCGGGCGATGCCGCTCAAATTGTCGGTCGCGTCGCTGCACGAGTCGTGCGATTTCTTGACTGGGCACGCAATCCGTGGATTCGCCGTGTCAACATGGCGTTTTGTGTCGTCAGCGAGAACATTTCTGAACTCAACGAGCGGCTAACGTCCAGTCCGTTCGTGGCCACAGTCGAAATTCCGATGCCGGATGCCGCAGCTCGGGAGAGTTTTATTGCGGAAAGATTTCGCACAAACTCGACAAAGGGAACTCCGGCTGCAGACGTGATGAATGCAGGTCAGCTTACGTCCTCGTCGAATGGATTGAGCCTGCTTAGTCTTGATCACCTGATCTCGCTGGCATCACGCTCCGGCGGTGTCACGGTACGGCAGTTTCAGGATCTGAAGAAGAGCGCCATTGAACGCCAATGCGGCGGCTATCTGGAATTTGTCGAACCGAAACACAAGCTGGATCTAGTCGTCGGGCAGGAAGCGGCTGTCAAGCGTCTGCGAGATGACGCGAGCCTGATTACAAACGGTCATCAGGAAGCGGCCCCGATGGGCTATCTGATCTGCGGACCGGTCGGAACGGGAAAGTCGTTTCTGGCAGAATGCTACGCCGGTTCGATCGGCATCCCCTGCGTCAAGCTCCGCAACTTTCGTTCTAAGTACGTCGGTGAATCCGAAGGCAACCTGCAGCGCGTGCTCACAGTGTTGCGCAGCCTAGGACCGGTCGTCGTGATGATCGATGAAGCGGATGCATCACTGGGAGATCGCAATCAGGATGGCGATTCCGGCACCAGCGGGCGGATCTTTTCAATGATCGCACAGCAAATGGGCGACACTCGTTATCGTGGTCGCATTATCTGGATGCTGCTCACGTGTCGCCCGGATCTGCTACCGATCGACTTGAAACGCCAAGGTCGCGCCGAGGTGCATATTCCGCTGTTCTATCCGCATAGTGAGGACGAAATCCGCACGATGTTTGGTGTGATGGGACGGAAGAACGGAATCAAACTCGATGCCGGTACGCTGACACTCAGCGAACGTCATAAGACACTCAGCGGTGCCGACATTGAAAGCGTCGTCCTCACCGCTCGTCGTTTTGCCCTTGTCGCTGATCGCAGTGAAGTCACTCAGGACGACATTGTCAAGGCTCTCGCCGACTTCATTCCTTCGGCTCAGGGAATTGAAAAGGACATGCAGGAAGCTGCCGCCGTCCTTGAATGCACTCAACTCGATTTCCTGACCCCCGAATGGCGCACACGTCTCGAGGCCAGCAACGGCCGCGCGACCTTGCAGCAACAGTTCACTCAGATGCGTGCGATGGTCGAACGGATGTAGGTGGTCAGTGCGTTTTATTGTTGTCGTGAAGGACGTGCTCCAGCGGAATCCAGCCGTGTTCCTGACTCCACTCTTCGTTGCCAAATCTGCGACAAATCGCCACACTGCATTGCAAAGGTTACGAGTATGTCTGAAGCTGATCATTTGATTCGCAATGCACTTCCATGACTTGTTTGCGGTTCAGGCCCGGAGGGCTGGCACATCCTCTTGCCGGGGCCGCGAGGCCCCGGTCTGATGTAACTGGAACAATCCAGGCCTGAAAGGCCGATACAAATAAATCAGTTGGCGTGCATTTGTACTTGGCAATTGTGTCAGCCCTTCGGGCCTCAATTCCTTCAAGTATTCGTTTCCGGTGGCTTACGCCACCGGCAGAGGATGTGCCTGCCCTCCGGGCCTTATACAACTAAACGATTGAGTTGCGGGCGAAGCCCGCGCCAAGTTCCATCCCTCCCACCAGATCAAGCCTTCGATTAAGGATGTGATAGCCGTGATTCGTGATTTCTTTGCTGCGGCTCGGTCGATCACTTCGCGGATTTCCGCGATTTCTGTGTTGCTGACGCTTGCTGGATTGTGGCTTGGCAGTGGTCAGGCGTGGGCTCAAAGTGACGATTTTCCTGCCGCCTTCAACACGGACCCACCGGATTCGCATCCGCCGACTCCGGAAGAAATGGTGAAGCTGATTGAGGTGCCACCGGGATTCAACGTAACATTGTTCGCTGGCGAGCCCGATGTGCAGCAGCCAATCTGCATGGACTTCGACGACAAAGGCCGGTTGTGGGTTGCGGAATGCTATACGTACAGCGGCGGGCCTTACGAAACGAAACTGCGGGATCGAGTTGTCATCCTTGAAGACACAGACGGCGACGGCAAACATGATTCGCGGAAAGTGTTCTGGGACAAGGGCTTCATGCTGACCAGTCTCACATGGGGCTTTGGCGGACTATGGGTTCTGCATGACGGCACTCTGTCCTTCATTCCCGACAAGAACGGCGACGATGTACCGGACAGCGAACCTGTCGTGATGCTCGATGGCTGGAGCAAGGACTGCGGGCACAATTTTGTGAGCGGACTTATCTGGGGCCCGGACGGCTGGCTCTACGGTCGCCACGGAATCGTGGACACGTCCTATCCAGGCGTTCCGGGGACTCCGAAGGAAGAGCGCCCGTTCATGAACTGCGGCGTCTGGCGATACCACCCAACGAAGCACCTGATCGAAGTCGTCTGCAACGGCACGACGAATCCGTGGGGCCTGGATTTCAACGAAGACGGCCAGTGGTTCATGACGAACAACGTGCAAGGCCATTTGTGGCACGTCATTCCAGGAGCACGCTATCAGCGGATGTACGGACAGGATTTTAATCCACATAGCTATGAGCTGATGGACATGACGGCTGATCATTATCACTGGGACACGAAGACCAAATGGAATGAAAGCCGTGACGGAGTCGCAAACGATCTCGGCGGTGGCCATTCTCACGTCGGTGCGATGATCTATCAGGGCGACAATTTCCCGAAGGAGTACTTTGGGAAAATTTTCATGTGCAACACACACGGACGTCGCATCAACGTCAATCGACTGGAACGTCAGGGCAGCGGCTACGTCGGCAAGAGTGAGCCTGACTTCATGCTGGTAAAGACTCCATGGTTTCGTGGGATTGACATCAAGATGGGACCGGAAGGAGCAATGTACGTTTCGGACTGGTCAGATAACGGCGAATGCCATGATCATGATGGGATTCATCGGACAAGCGGGCGGATCTATCGGATTGCGTATGGGACGCCAAAAATGGTCGATGCAGCCGGAGCACTGGTTCCGGAGGCGATCGGCAGGCTTGACTGGTCAGGGCGACATTCACGACGGATCCTTCAGGAGAAGTTTGCGGAACTGGCGGATGTCAATGTTGCGGCGAGAAAAGAAATCGATCGTGATGTGGGTGTGTGGAGTCTCCTGAATGGTGAATTGACTGGACTGTATCTGTCGGACGACATTCAACATGGCCTTCAGTCGCGGGATCCACTTGCATCTGCGTATGCCGTCCAGTTGGCGTCCATCGGGAAGGACCAACTTTCAGCGCTGAAATCGTTGAGTGAGAAACCTCAACCTGCCAATGTCCTGTTGTCACTTGTCTCCGTCCTTCAGAAGTTTGAAGCCGAGGATCGTTGGTGTCTGGCATCCGCAATTCTGAGCTGTCCTGAGAACGCACAGACGATAGCTGCCGAAAACAACCTGACACTGATGACGTGGTACGGCATCGAACCCGTGGTTTTCAACGAAGGTGTCCTCACTTTGCTGGACTCTAATCCAAAGTTGCAGCAATTTGCGGTGCGACGACTGGCTCATGAGATCAGCACAAAGCCATCCGCAGCCGAAGCCGCGTTGCGATTCATCAGTAGCAAGGCCGCCAGTGGTAACATCGATGCAGAAGCTGCAGCAGCCAAGCTCCTGACCTCGTTCAAGACCGGACTCGCCGGGCGGGCGAAAGTGGACGCTCCGAAGGATTGGGAGGCAATTGAGAAACAACTGCGAGCCTCGAAGAACAAAGATGTTGTTCTTGCCGTTGATTCACTAGCCGTCATGTTCGGTGACGGTGCGGCCATCGCTGATTTGAGGGCACTTGCGGGAGACATCAATATGGCCCCCGTCGCTCGTGAACAGGCAATTCTGGCACTGGCTCAGGCGAAGGACGCGGAGTCGCTTCCGATGTTCTTCAATCTGCTTGGTGACCGAGCCGTTTATAACACAGTGATCGCCGCGCTCGCCAGCTTCGATCATCCCGGCACGGCGAACGAACTGCTTTCGCGTATGGCAGGCTTTAAGGATGGCAATCGAAGTCTCGCGGTCGATACGATGGCTGGCCGTGAGTCCTATGCTCTTGACCTGATCAAAGCGGTGGAAGATGGCCGCTTCGATGCTCGTGAACTGACGGCCGCTCAGGTTCGCCAGCTTTTGGCATTGGGCAATGAACACATCAAGACAGTGCTGGAAGCAAAATGGGGCGTGGTTCAGGAAACTCCCGAAGCACGCGTTGCCGCCATCGAAAGGTGGAAGCACGAACTCACCCCGGAAACGATCGCGAAAGCAGATCGTGAAAACGGAGCGGCACTTTTTAAGAAGACCTGTGCGACCTGTCATAAACTTTACGGTGAAGGCAAAACGATCTCACCGGACCTGACCGGTGCGAACCGCAGCAACCTGGAATACCTGCTGATGAACATCATCGATCCCAGCTCAGTCGTCCCAAAGCAATTCACAACGTCGGTGATCGCATTGAAAGACGGTCGAGTCATCACGGGCGTGGTTGTCTCGGAGACCGAACAGACTCTGGTGATACAGACGGACAAGGAACAGTTGTCGGTTGCTCGCGATGACGTTGAAGAAACGAAGAACACCGGCAAGTCCCTCATGCCCGACGGTATGCTGGACACGCTGACGCCCGAACAAGTCCGCGACCTCTTCGGTTTCATCATGCCCAGAAAGTAGCTTGCGACGTGAATGTAGGATTTTGGGGTAGGCCGGACCAAGCGCAGCGCAGTTCCGGCAGGTGTCTGTCAATTGCCGGAACTGCGCTTAGTCCGGCCTACATACGTCGTCCTTGTTTCCATTCTGATCTTTGTTGAACTGAAGCAGACTCCAATGGAAAAGCCCGGCGTTTTCCGTCGCCGGGCTTCAAAACAAAGGCTGAATCGAAATCTTAGGATTCTGGCCAGCCTTGCGGTATACGCCCACAGTTAACACGACTCGTCAGCAGTCTGACTGACTGAATAAATCGCACTGTGCCGGCAAGCTGACGCATGCCGCTCGTGCGCCTGTGAAGGCGATTGAACAGTCAGGTGAGAGTCCTGATCAGAGCATTCGTTACCGCTCTGTAGCCAAAGGTAACCGCGTTTTCAAGAGAAAGGGTGGAGAGCAACTGGCGGCGAATGAA
>CANJQC010000057.1 GCA_947476295.1 Planctomycetaceae bacterium
AGCAACCCGTCCGTCCACGAGAAAAGTGACACCAAAGAAACATCTCGTCTCGCCATCCCGCCAGACCCAACAAAGATAAGCAAGATTTGCCGATGTTGACTTGTGTGGTACAGTGAGCCCGAAATCGGGGGAGAAGGTGGCCGACAGGCCGGATGAGGGGGCTAACCGCGAATCATCTCCATTCGACTTACAACCGTCATTTCTCGATCCCATCCTCGCCCATGAACTGCTCCACATCCGCCGAGGCGACCTGCGCACCGGCACATTGCAGGCGATTGTGCAGAGTCTATGGTGGTTTCATCCGGCCGTATGGTTATCGAACCGCTGGCTGTCGCGAGAAGCTGAGCGATGCTGTGACGAACAAGTCATCGCCGAACTCGGCTGCACGCCAGGTCAATACGCTCGCAGCCTGCTGTCGGTCATTGAATGCAAACACCAACTGCAACCGATCCCCGTCTTCCCCGGCATGAAGCCAGTGGAAATCACAGCTCAACGTATGGAGAGAATCATGTCGCTGAAGAACGGACTCAAGAAGCGAACCCCATTGTGGTGCTGGCTGATGATCGTTGCGATGGCATTTATTGTGTTGCCGGGAGCGGTGGCGAAACCATGGTCGGATGAAAAGATCGTCGCGGCGGATTCCGGAAAACCGATCGAACCCAGCGAGACAAAAACGGCGGCTGTGTCTCAAGTTGAGGTTTCCACAAAGACCTACGATGTCGGCGACCTGGTCGAACGACTCGGACAAGGCCAGAAACTTTCTGCTGAACAAGCGAGACAAAGTCTGGTTCAGATCTTTGAAGCATCGATTTCGCCGGTGCTGGAGTTCCCTCAAGGCGTTCCCTCAACTCCGAAGACCAGGCAACCGGCCCTGCCCTCAGACCCATTGCCAGAGAAAACGTTGATTGCAGAGGCACCTTCGATAAAAAAACTGTCTTCGTTTTCAATCGATGATCATCGGTTGATCGTTGTTCAATCGCACGCAGGACATTCGAAGCTGCAAGAACACATCGACCGAATTCGAGAGTTTGGATTCACTCAGTTCCAGCTCACGGCTCGTTACATCATGGGGCCTGCCGAACAAATCGATTCGCTGATGTCTTCGCTGAAGATGGAAAAGCCGTTTAACACGGCACTGAAGAAACAAGTGATTTCCACAAGCGCGAAGACACCAGAGGAATCACAGCCGCGTTTAACGACATATCAGATTGGCACATCAGGCATCATTTCCAGGGAGCAGGCTCGAACGATTGAGGAACTGGCCCGTTCAAAGGCTGACTGCTTCACGGTTCAGTGTCCTCAGGTGAGTGCTTTCAATGGGCAACTCGCAATGATCCATGTGGGGGAGACAAAGCCGTTCATTGTTGGATTCAAAGAGAACGATGAGCCGATGATTCGTACTGTCGTCGAAGGATTAACGCTTCGTGTCACTCCTGCGGTCCGCAATTCTGGTCATTACCGATTGCAATCCGTGGCCTGTCTAGAAGGCGCATCTCAAGTGCATCCAGTTTCTGTGAAAAGGAGTGTGACTGAGACACCAAGGAAGATTCAGGTGCCAACAATCACAACCAAACAGATCCAGACGACGGTCGAACTGCAGGACGATCAGGCACTGCTACAGACTGGGCTGACGACGACACACGAAGGAAAAACCCAGGCTGTTCTCGTGATTCTGGAAGCCCGACCAATTTCTTCTGAATTGGCTGACTTAGCCGCTGGCTCCGACTCAGTCCATCATGAACCTTCCGGAGTCGGACTTGAGCTGGTGAGTTCAGCTAGAAAAGAGGCACCGATAGAGATTGAACAATCCAGCGAACGCCTCGTACTTTGCAGTTACCCTGTTGCTGACCTTGTCATCTATCGACAGGCCATGATCGGTGCGGGCAGCCAATCAGCGAAAAAAAATTCAGACACCGCACAAACGGTGCCTCCCGCCGCGTTGGCTCTGGTGCCTGAGAGGCCCGCCGCTGAGCGGCAACCACGACCGGCGAAAGAGTCACAACAAATGCAGGACGTGAAAGCGTACCACGCCGATTTCGCGCCGTTGATGGAACTTATCAAAGCCACCGTGCAACCGGAATCATGGACTTCATCAGGCAATGGCACCATCAGCATCGACAAAGGAACATTGTCGTTATTGATCCGCCAGACCCAGGCAGCGCATGAGGAAATTGCCGAGTTGCTCCCACAACTTTGCAGCGGTGATCAAACCGTTCGCATCCATTGCCGGATTCTCAAGCTGACGAGTGAGGAAGATTCGAAGTGGCTGGGTGAACTGGTTTCGCTGCATGAGTTACAAGGCCGCGGGCGATGGGCGTTGCTGTCGCAGCAGCGGAGCGGAGCGTTTCAGTTATCGCTGAAGGAAAGGAAGCCTAACGACATCTCAGCGCCACTCATGATGACGATTTCCGGCCAGACAGGCACGATTCAAATCGGCAGCATGGTCACCGGCAAGAAAGCAGCAACAGGCATTCGTCTGGAAATGACTCCCTACCTGTTACCCGACAGTAAAGTCATTCGGTTGCAGCACTCGTTCTCAATCGGCGAGTTCGCGAATGAAATGCCTCAGCCTTTCGAATCGCTGGTCGGTTCCGGGCAGACGCTGTTGCTGCTCATCGACGATCCTGAGGACGAAGAGAAACCCGACGCAGCGAGGTCTCAATATCTGCTCATGATGACACCGGAGCGAATGCCGCCAGAGGGAGAGGCTCCGCTCAATGCACCGGGGAGGTAGCAGGTATGGCAAAGTTTTCGCTGTGCTTGTTGAATCCGTGTGACGGTTGATTCGTGAGCGGATTGGCGCTCGCGGGGTGTTGATTTAGTCACTCGGATCAAGTTTTCGTTTAACGGCAAGCCGCAGGCGACGGTTTCCATAAACGCCGACGCCTGCGGCTTGCCGTTAAACGATGAGATCAACAGACCGTTAGCGCCGTACCGCTCACGGACGATGGACAATGTCCACGTCACATCGGCCTCAGCGCGGTGGGGACGCCTTGCCAGGCTTGCTGGTAGCTGTCTTCGAGGGGGACTTCGATGTAGCGGTCGTGTTCCAGAAACAAGGGCATAGCGATCAGATCGCGCCCCGCAGCAGTGGGTTCTATAAAGGCTTCGGGACATTCGGGGCGCGCGAAATAGCTGGCGAGCGTGAGCGGTAATTCCGGACGAAACTCGGTAGTACTGCTGCCAAGTGCCAGCCAGAGTTCATTGTGAATTCCCTGAGCGTCCAGTTTGCCGGGCGGCAGCAGATCGATCAGCAGCACATGAATGCCATTGCAAATTGCCTGCACGGTCTTTTCGATGAAACTCTGAAGTTCAAACTTCACTGATCCGGGACTCGTTCCAGGACTCAAGATACTTGAGGCTGCCGCGATAGCTTTTCAAACTAATTCCTAACAGGACGATGGCGACGAGATACGAGCCGACACCAACAACCAGCAGTGAATAATTCACCAGTTTTTTGTCGCCGAATACGTGTTCCGTGAGCAGCGCAGCAGCAGTAGGCCCAAGTCCCATTCCGACAATGTTGATCACAAACAAATAGATGGCTGTTGCCTGCGCCCGCATGGTGTTCGGCATCATGCGCTGGATCGCGGCCGGAACTACTCCGTACGGCATACTTCCGAAAAATACTGTTGGAATCAACAGCACCGCTGTCGATGTGCCCGTCGGTGCCAACGGGTACAGGATTCCGAACGGCAACAGACAAATCGTACATAGCCAGGCAACTCGTACGGTTGCGTCCACACGTCCTAGTTGACTCCACCAGTCCGCCAGCCAGCCACCCGTCAGGACTCCGCATGTTCCGCTGATGGCCATAACTGAACCGTAAACAAGGCCCGTCGTTCCTGGACTCCAGTCAAACCGGCGCATGAACAACGAAGGAATCCACGAAGTTCCTGCATACGCGCTCAACGTCAGCAGAGCGATGCCGACGTTGAGGCAAAAAAACGTTGTCAGATTGTCGAAGATATACGCCCGAGTTTCGCTGAGAGTCGCAGTGCGTGGGGCCGGCTGACCATCTCGCACTCCGCCCTGGCGTACCGGTTCGCGCACAGTCAGCAGAAGCAAGGCGACCAGCAGTCCGGGTAACCCGACAAGGAAAAACACCAACTGCCACGATCGTACGTCGCCGATCAGCGGAAACTTAACACTCTCCTGAACGGTCGCAAACTCGCTGAACACGCCTCCAGGACTGAATACGATGGGCACACCAGAGCCAGTACAAATGTGCGTCGAATAGATACCCATCGCAGCGATCGGCGGAAACTCAAAAGTTTTCGGGGTAACAAAGTCGACGACCATGCCACCAAGAATGAAGGCCAGACCAGAGCCGATATAAATCCCCATTGAATAGACGCTCATCGCTGTTGAGCGACGATGTGGAGGAAAATAGTCGGCGATCAATGAATAGGCTGCTGGCGACAAGGTTGCCTCACCGACACCGACTCCCATACGCATCAGCGCCAGTTGATAAAACGTTTTCGCAATTCCACAGCCAGCCGTCATGATGCTCCAAAGGGTAATGCCGAGGGCAATGATGGCTCGACGGCTCCGCGTATCGGCCAGTCGGCCAAGCGGAATCCCGAACAGCGTATAGAATATGGCAAAACTGGCACCCATCAGCAGGCTCATCTGAGTGTCACTGATCTCCAGGTCACTCCGAATGGGACCGACCAGGAAACTCATGATCTGCCGATCGATGAACGAAAACACATAGGCCAGCGTCAGAACGGCCACGACATACCATGAGTATCCGGAGGACGGATATTCATGCTGCTTATCATCTCCGGGCATTTGCTTGTCTCTGTTCCTGATGTTTAACTTCGGTACCGGGAAATCCGGATTGCAGGCTGCGACAAAGCAGGACACCGATTGCAGCAAGCGACGAATGTAACAAAGGCCCCGAGACATTGTAATGGTGTCCACCTGCCTACCAGCGGCACCAACGCCTCGTTACCATTCTGGTTCATCCAGTTTTTTGATATTACAGGCAGATCACAGGAACCAACCATGAGTACAGGTATTTCGCTGAAGGGAAAAGTGGCACTGGTAACCGGTGGAGGCAGGGGAATCGGCAAGGCCATTGCCAAGCGATTTGCCGAAGCCGGTGCTGATGTTGTGATTGCCAGCCGCAAGCTGGAGAAGCTCCAGGCGACCGCCACTGAACTCGCCGGACTTCCTGGCCGCGTGCTCCCGATCGCGTGTCATGTCGGGCGACTGGATCAGATCGAGAATCTGATCCGGGAAACAGAAAGCCAACTGGGACAGGTTGATATTCTGGTCAATAACAGTGCCACAAATATCGGTCAGGGCCCATCACTCGATATTACTGATGAGATGCTCGACAAGATTGTGGAAATCAACATCAAAGCCGCCATCCGTCTGGTTCGCCTGACGGTCCCGAAGATGATTGAACGGGGCAGTGGATCGATCATCAACATCAGCTCAATCGCTGGTATTAATCCGCAACCACAGGGACTGCTTTACAGCTTTACCAAAGCCGGATTCATTATGATGACGCGTGGGTGGGCACGTGAATTTGGTCCATTAGGCGTGAGATGTAATACGATTGCTCCCGGACTCATTCAAACGGACTTCAGCGAACACTTCTGGAAGAACGAAGATTACCGCAGCCACCTGGAACAGACGCAGCCAATTCCACGCATTGGCCAGCCCGATGAGATCAGTCATGCTGCGTTGTACCTTGCATCCGACGAAGCTTCGTACGTCACAGGGCAAGTCTTCGTCATCGACGGCGGCATGACGGCCTGACCTCGAAAAGTGGCTGTCGATTGAAAGTCCGTTTGCTACAAGTCGCTTCGTACCGGGAGTTCGTAACATGAGTTTTCAGCCGGATATCCTCGGACTGTCTGCCCGAGCGCAGGAGTATCGTTCAAAGCTGTCCGCGTTTATGGACGAACATATCTATCCCAATGAAAGCACGTATCATGAGCAGGGCCGATCGGGAGACCGCTGGCAGCCCCGACTCATTGTCGAAGAATTGAAGTTACGTGCTCAGGCTGCCGGTCTGTGGAATCTGTTTCTTCCGGAAAGTCAGCTCGGTGCCGGGCTGACAAATCTTGAGTACGCCGGATTGTGCGAGATCATGGGGCGCGTTCCATGGTCGCCCGAGGTCTTCAATTGTTCCGCTCCGGATACGGGGAACATGGAAGTTCTCGTCCGCTACGGCACGAAACAGCAACAGGAACAGTGGTTGAAGCCACTGCTGGCGGGAGAAATTCGCTCCTGCTTTGCGATGACCGAGCCGGACGTCGCTTCATCCGATGCCACGAACATTCGCGCTCGAATCGAACGACACGGGGACGGGGATCGTGAGTATCTTCTGAACGGCCGCAAGTGGTGGACGTCCGGGGCCGGCGACCCGCGATGCAAGCTATGTATTTTTATGGGTCAGACTGATCCGACCGCGCCCGCTTATCAGCGGCAGGCGATGATTCTGGTACCCATGGATGCTCCCGGTATCACCATCACTCGGATGCTGACAGTTTTTGGTTACGATGATGCCCCTCACGGTCATGCCGAGATGAACTTTGAAGACGTGCGTGTTCCGGCCGAAAATCTCCTGCTGGGTGAAGGACGCGGCTTTGAAATTGCTCAGGGGCGTTTAGGCCCCGGACGAATCCATCACTGCATGAGGCTCATCGGACTTGCCGAGCGCGCTCTGGAGCTGATGTGTCAACGTGTAAAATCCCGAACGGCATTCGGAAAAACATTGGCGGACCAGGGAACAATACGAGCCAACATCGCTGATTCGAGGATCGAAATCGAACAGGCACGATTGCTGACACTCAAAGCCGCACACCTGATGGATACGGTTGGAAACAAAGCCGCTCGGACTGAGATAGCAATGATCAAGGTTGTGGCCCCTGATGTCGCATTGAGAGTCATCGACCGGGCAATTCAGGCACATGGAGCTGCCGGGGTCAGCGGAGACTTTTTCCTGGCCGACGCATGGGCGGCTGCCAGAACACTGAGACTGGCGGACGGTCCGGATGAAGTTCACCGCGAAACCATCGCTCGGCTCGAACTGCGCCGCCACGATTGAGGCCATGTGCGAAAACTTCGTCATGGTGCGAGTCATTGTTCGAGGCAGGCGCGCATCAGGATTTATTCAAACGTGGTCAACAGGTTTCGATTTGCGATCTGATCGTATCAGGACCATGTTCATCGCGGATGCGAAGCAGCAGACGGATCGCACATTGCCGCGAACGCAATCATCGGCGTCACGAAAATTCCAAACACGCCAGCAAAGATTGCTTTGATCGCGATAAAGCGGATGGTTTCAATCGACTCACTTGCGAATAAGCAATACGCAGCGTACACCGGACCGGCGAGCAGCAGGATCCCGGCGACTCCAAACTTTGCCGCTCGCAGAAATATAGGGCCATTCATCACTCGCACCCAGCGTGGTACATCTGTCGGTGGTATGCGATTGGCAGCACCCTGAGTCACCTGAAACCGCACGATCGGCGTGGCGATCAGGCATGTAATGAATGGCAGAAAGAAGCAGGTTCCCATGGAATCCGCCACTGCCCCTTTATCCATCGCCCATGTCGCAACAGACTCAAGTCCCCGGAACGCCAGCGCGCCCAGCACAACGCTGACAGCAATGTTGATGAAGAATGGAATGATGGCCTGACCGATTAGCAAGTATCGGAACACGCCTGGCGGCAGGTTCATTGCAGGACTTCCGTGGACAGTGGCTCTGGTATCGTAATCTTTGCAGCAGCGGTCGCGGGATCGGGCGGCAGTGGCAAACCAAGTGATTCCAGAATGTACTTTTGAAAGATGTAGATACGTTCTTCGCGAGATCCGATGACTCCCGGATGCCGACTGCGTTCAAGCCCCTTCTGCTGAGATGCGTATACGGCGCGATCTTCGTTGTGAACCTGCAGAGTTTTCGACTTTGCAAATCGCCACGCCAGCCAGGAAATCAGACTTGCAAAGGGTCCGCGGCGAGTTCCCCTGATGGCAAAAAAACGCATACGAATCCGCACGGTCGTGGGCGACGTCGGCATGTACATCAGGGCGTAGTTGATCGTGTCAGTCGAGACCAGCATTGTGTTCGGGTAAATGTGTCGGTGCAAATACTTTGACGTTGGTTCGCTCCCCAGCCAGCGATTCAATCGAGTCTGCAGTTGCTCAATCCCTGACGTCGCATTAAACGTCAACCCGGTGTAACGCTGATCCAGCAGATGCTGGACATTCTGTTCAGACGGCAGGACGTCGCCGAAGAATTTTCGATGCAGTGACGTGACGTGATACGACTCCAGCGTATTTTCCGCCGGGACTTTCCAGTTCGATTCGCAGTCGTATTCCCAAACGAACGCCATCCTCCACGTCGGCGATGAAAACGCCGCTGCCGTTTCCTCATAAAACGGACTCAGCCAGTCCCGTAACGGAATCGCGTCGGGGTTGAGCGAAACGAACAGCAAATCACCGCATGACTCCATGCGAAACATGTTCAGCCGCGAATTATCGCGATCCCACGGACGAAAACATTTGGCTTCAGGAATCTTCGCCGTGCATCCTTCATCATCGTACTCCCAGCCATGATACTGGCATCGCAGCTTCCGCTGATTTCCATAGCTGTCATCCGTCAGCAGACAGTGCCGGTGCGAACAGATATTTTCGTACGCCAGAAATTTTCCGCCGGAGTTCCTGATCAGGATGGGCCGACCAAACAGATCGAGTGTCAGAAAGTCGCCGTCCTTCGGCAGCTCCGATTGCGCCGCCACGAACTGCCACGCCGGACGAAACAGTTTCTCCAGTTCCAGCTGAAAGTGCTGCTCCGAACAATAATGCTCAGGCCGCAACAGGTGCCGCAGTGATTGCTGATGAATGAACATGATGAAAGGTCGGGATTTCTGTGATGTTCGCCTTGAAATGACATACTCGGGGAGATCTTAACCGTACCTGTGGCCAGGCAGTGAGTTCTTTTTGAAAAATGTTACCTGCGGCCATAAGCGAAATTCACTGCTGTTGCCGCGTCGGTGTTCTGTGCGAAAGTATTGCGTGGCAGGGTCATGGAAGGTCGGATCAACTCGTATTCATCGCCTGTGAGGAAGCTTGTCGTCTTCTTTGAGATCCATTTTTTGAGCGGCTGGGTGACACCCTCGCATGTCACCATTCAGGACTTCATCCTGCGTCCGATGATCGTACGCTGATAGCATCGGAAGTGGACTGGGCGTCGCTGGCGTCGAAGACCTCAGTCTGGGATGCGTCATAGCAGTAGCGTCATAGCACTCTCCGATGAAGAAATCCTGGAGATTTTGACACCTGGAGTTGAACAAGCCCGGCATTTTCAGGAAATGCCGGGCTTGTGGGTTTGGAATCAGAGTTTGGCAACGGCATCGCTGGTTGCCACACGCAGAACTACACCGTGCCGAAGATGGTCTTACCAGTGCTCTTCAGTTCATTGCACGCGCGGATCATGCGGGTGGCGACGCCGGCTTCAGCGAGTTTCAGCCAAGTGCGGGGATCGTAGGCTTTCTTGGATCCAATTTCGCCGTCGATCATCAGCACTTCGTCATAGTGCTTCAGCATGAAATCGACGACCGGCCGCGTAAATGCGTACTGCGTGTCGGTGTCAATATTCATCTTGATCACACCGTACTCAAGCGTTTCCTGCAGTTGGACAGCCGGTGTTCCTGAACCGCCGTGGAACACTAGGTCGAACGCAGCTTCCTTGCCATACTTTGCCGTCACGGCTTTCTGTCCGTCACGCAGAATTTCCGGCTTCAGCTTGACCGCACCTGGCTTGTAATGGCCGTGAACATTGCCAAAGGTTGCAGCAAACATGAAACGTCCGAGCCCATGCAGAGCCTCATGTACGGCGACCATGTCTTCCGGTGTTGTATAGAGTTTATCGTTGGCAACATCGGAGTGATCGATGCCGTCTTCTTCACCGCCCACAACGCCCGCTTCGACTTCAAGGATAATCTCATTGTCCGCGCACAGCTTCAGCAGATCTTTGCTGGTTGTCATATTTTTGTCGAGGGGCAATTCGGAACCGTCGAACATGTGTGAGTTGAACAGGTTGCCATTGCCAGCTTTGCGACGAGCAACAGTTGCAGCGATCAGCGGCTTCAGGAAGCCATCGACTTTTTTTGGCTGACAGTGGTCTGTGTGCAGGCCGATGAGCACATTGTGTTTTTCGGCCAAGCGATGGGCGGCCTCAGCCAGAACCATTGTGCCAAAGACCGCATCCTTTACATTCAGGCCCGATGCAAATTCACCGGCTCCGGTTGAGAATTGAATGATGCCGTCTGATTTGGAATCCGAAAATGCCTTGAGTGCAGCGTTAATGGTGATGATCGATGTGACGTTGATCGCCGGATACGCATAGTTGCCCTTCTGAGCGGCATCAAGCATTTTGGCGTACTGTTGTGGTGTTGCGATTGGCATTCGTTTCGAAACCTTTGAAACAGAATTGGTTGGGAAAATGGGTCAGGAACCAACAGTGCGGGGCCATTTGGCTATTGGTTCCTGACCCATTTTCCCGATGAATAGACTGGGGTTATATCGACTGCCGGAAGTGACGCAAGAGCGGTTGTGGATTCTGAGGAATGACGTGCTTCCGGTGTCAAAACCAGGACGATGGTTTCGCGCGCATATCGTAAGCAGACTGGCATTCACTTTTTAATTTCCGGGCCTTGCCTAACCCTCGGCAGCTCACAGTACACTCACGGCACTTCTGCCTCTTTACCGGTCAGCTGCAGGACCTGGCGTGAAGCGACAGGAGGCAGTTTCTGAATTTCCAGATCATCCAACTGGATCTCTGCCTGTCCGGTCAGGGCGAAGGACACGCGGAATTCTGAGACGGCTGAAATCGGTCGGATCAGTTCAAATGTCTGCCAATCGTGCGTCAGTTTCGGACGCAAACCGTTTTCCGGCCCGAGTTCGGAATCGAATACCAGTACTGAACGAGCGGACGTTCCTGACGCTGTTCGTGCTTTTCTCAAGCGGCCTCGCACAAGGATCACATCACCAGGTTCAGCCGAGATCACGGGAGTGCTGAGGGACAACGGCGTGATCTCCGGCGTCGGGCCCGTTCGCGATTGCCAGGCTTTCAGTTGCAGGACGGTGTTGTTCGTCGATGGTTCATTGACAAGATCTGCTGTGCTGTAGAATGGAGAATCTTGTGCCGCGTCTCGCTGCCAGCCGTCTTCGGAAAACAGCCGCACGTTTTCAAAGTCTCCGGATGGCAGCAGATTGTCCGAGATTCGACCGATCTGGCGATCGAGGTAATGCATTAACCTCCAGTGTTCCGGCAGCGTACTGAACGATAGCGTATGTGGTGATTGTGCGGGGGCACTGAGTTCGGCAATGGCGTCATTCCAGCAGGCTTGTTGAACCTGTCGCAGAATCCGCAAACAATCTCGACTGCGGATTGCGGCTTCTTCAAAGTCGCGGGTTGAAACTTCATGTTCTGCGCGATCGAGTTCTTTCCTTGCGGACGAAATCAGGGCATCAGCGCCGCGTGGAACACTGTGTTCTTCCCGCAGAGCTTCCACGACCTGCATTACGCGAACGTACTTCAGGTTCGCCAGTTTTGTCGATTGCGTCGCTGCACGTTCAGCCATACCATGAACACGTGCCTCAAGCCTGCGAATGAGTTCCGTATCGGATGAAACAACAATTGCTGCGCAACGGTCAAAGTCGTCGATTTGCACATGCAGTCCGCCAGCCCTCACATCGCGAGGAATGTAGTGAATTCCTGTCGTGGAAATCTGATATGCGGACGCGGTTTCAGTCGCAGCCACGGTCAATTCAATGTTTCGCTCATACATCGGACCAGGGACTATCTGTGAGAATTCATCCCAGATCATGGGAAGTATGAGCATCGCTCGATCGGCCGTGATGACAGCGGCATCCGAACCAGATGGCGTTTCCGAAGTCCCTGCGTTCGTTGAAATATTTCCGCTGCCGAGAGCCGATTGAATTCCTGAAGGACGTTTGCGGCCAACGCCTGGCTCAGATTTAGCCGCTTTCTCCGATGCTGGCTGCAGACTCAAGTGACCATCCAGTCGGCCACGCGCCAAAAACGGTTGCAGTAGTTCAATTTCCAGGCAGGCGAGTTCGATTGCAAGCGCCGTCTCCTGATCGCGTGGATTGTCGGGTTGCAGCGGTGCCGTTTTCCAGAATCCTATTCCTTTGCAGCCGGCTGAGATCGCGGCGTAAACCTGATGCTGAATTTGTTCGGGTTCCACATATGGGCGTTCCAGCTTCATGGCAGAACGCCATACCTGCTGTGTGGATGATGGTTCGATCTGAATCCACGTCCATGGAAAGGGCAGTTGTCCACCAGATCGACGGCGTCGGAAAAGCAGATTTCGGAGTTCACCAAAACTTTCTGATCGTCCAATGACATGCCGCCCGATACCGATCAGATCAATCTCCCGCGCGGCGGCACCTTCGGCTTCGGTCAGATCGGCCAGCTGAGGTCGCTGAAATGTACGATCGCCGCTGCGAACTTCTCGCGACCATGCCAGCAGATGCGCCAGGTCATCGCGCGAAACACGCGTTCCCAGATACCAGCCGGAAACGCTGGGACACTGTTGATCAAGAGGCGGCAGTGCCTGCAGCAGCTTTGAAAAATCACCGGGCTCAAATTCCGGATGCGGCGGTGTTGCGAGAACGGCGAAACCGGACTCGTACAACTCACGCGCTCGTTCTGTCTGACGGGAGTCCGGTCCCCAGACAGTATTCAGGCCGAGTTGGTGCAATGTCTCAACCGATTCACCATGATCCGGTGCCATACGGAGAATGGTGGGTTCGTGATTGAGCTGAATCGAATCCAGCGAAATATCGAGTGGCAGATAGCTGCGATTGACGGGCGTCGTTGGAGTCGTCGGTCCGAAGGCATTTTCTGCCATTAAAATCAGTGAACCGTCGGGAGCAATCACTGGACCGTACTCGGTGTCCTGAATTTCGATGAAGTGTTCTCCTGGCAACGCATCAAGAACCACCGCGAGACCGATAACAATTGCTCCGTGAGGATTGATGTTCGGTTGATGCAGTTCCGCGCGCAGGCTGCGCAGTTGGGCGTCGATAGCTTGTTTCGTAGCTTTCACGACAAGCGTTTTTGCGATATCGATTTCACGCAGCGTGTCGCCGCGAATAATGGTTTGCAACGGCTGGCCCGTTCTGGGGTCAATCTGCTGAGGCAGCAAAATTATCAAACCCGGTCGTACTCCTGCCGCAGACGCGACAACCGTAATTGATGCCTGGAAATCGTTGTGCAGGCGTGAGGCGGCTCGTGGCGATTTGAAGATCAGTGATTCATGAATTCCGGCGTTGCGAATCCGGTATCGATGGACGATTGATGCATTGTCCGGAACTTCAACCGGCGTAATTTGAGTCGCATTGCTGTCGCTGGGGGGCAACCAACGTGGAGATTCGTCGGCAGCGCGGGCAATGGATGCGATCAACAGGCATAGAAACAGGGCAAGTGTGGAGAAGCCGCTTAATCTCCGCGCCGGGCACCGACCGCCAGACTGGTCCGTGAGCACCGTGTGCCAACGGCGCAAACTCTCCGCCGACCAATCTACGGTCGGTTCGTAAGTGCGTTCGCAGTTGGCTATTGTCGAGAGCATTTTGTTCGTTGGTTACCGATTGGGGGGGGCTATCTGCAGGCGAGGTTGATCGATGTTGAGGCCGTTTTTTCAGCGATTATCTATTGCGGACCAGCCTGTAGGCCTAGAGGTTAAACGTTTTGGGAGACAGTATAGCCCAAATCTCGATTTCGCTCCGAGGGCAACTTATTTGAGGGTTGGCTGCAAAAATGACGAATTGCGAGGTCAATTTGCTTGAGACTGGCATTCGCACTGGGCAGAATAGAACTTCGCTCGGGCTCGAAAAATCCTCACTTGGCATAGTAGCGTCCAGGAACCTCCCCAGAATGTCATCCTTCAAGCGTATCAACGACTCGGAAACGATCAGCCTCCCCGCAGAAATGCAGGAACTGGCTCGTCTGATCGATGCGATGCAGGGTCCCGAAAAACGGGCTCTTCTGACAGCGTACGAGCGAGTTGCAGAATCAATTCTGCGACGACGACGGATACTTAATCTTGTTCAGGAAGCTCTTTCCCAGTTGCGTCTGGACGTGAAATATCTGATGTTCGACCTTGAAACGACTCGCCGGGAACGTGATCAGTTCCAATCGCAGTTGGAAGAATACGACGGCGGGTTTTAGTGGGTTCTTAGTCCATAAAATTGGTCTTGGCCTGATATTCGGGATCAAGGTAAACTGTTGTTTCCTTATGGCCCGTACGGAAACTGGCAGGATGTCAATACGCTCGAAATGGATTTCGCTGTTACTGCTGCTGGGGTTGACTCCGGTCGGCTGTGTGCATCGTCGCGTCACGATCAATTCCTATCCGTCTGGAGCGCTCGTGAAGGTTGATGGCCGGGATATCGGCTACACCCCGGCCTCATTCGACTACACGTGGTACGGCACGCGTGAAGTGCAGTTGCTGAGAGACGGCTACGAAACGCACACTGAAATGGTGGACATTCCGGCTCCGTGGTATCAGAAATTTCCGCTCGATTTCGTGAGCGACAATTTTCTGGGACGATATGTCACCGATCATCGGCAGTTTTCATTTCAGCTTGAACCTAGGCGAACAGACCTGTCCAGCAGCGTAATGCAGCGTGCCGACTCGCTCCGCAGTGAATCTCTGCACGGCCAGTAGTTACCCATTTCCTCGCCAAAAATCGTCAGACTGTTGCACATTGGACGATCTCAGCGTAACCTCGTGTCGGTCCAGTGACTGTTTTGAACGCTGGGTTCTACGAGTAACGACGTGTTTGCAGATAATAGTGAGGTGTGTTATGAAGATTTCGGGAACGCTGCTGGCCATGCTGGTTCTTTCCGGAGTTGCGTTGGCTCAGGAAGAGCTGACTGACGCCGATAAGCATTTGATTACAGCCATTCAGGCCGCTGGCGGGCAGGCAATGCCGCTGGCAAAAAATGATGCTCGACTGTCCGTCGCGTTTCATCTGTCAGACAAAGAAATTACCGATGAGACTCTCGCGGTCGTAAAAGATGCCGCCAACGTCTATTCGCTCAACCTGCGCGGCACAAAAATCTCAGACGCCGGATTGGCGCAACTCACGGGGCTCAAAGGGTTGGCAAAACTTCACCTCGAAAAGACCGCCGTCACAGACGCTGGACTGGCACACTTGTCAGGTCTGCCGGCATTGGAATACCTCAATGTGTATGAGACCAAAGTCACCGACGCCGGTTTGACGCACCTGAACAATCTGAAGACGCTTCGCAAATTGTATGTCTGGCAGACGACCGTTTCAGAAGCCGGTGAAGAAACGCTCAAGGCCGCGATCCCGGAGATTGAGATCGTGCCGGACTTCAGAAAAGACCGTGAACGAACGGTTATTGAAACCGTGCGAGCGGCTGAAGATGAAGCGAAGCACGTGGAAGAACTGGCCGCGATGATTGTGGCTCAAGGTACGACCATCACTGAAACAGCCGCAGCGTCGGAAGCCGCTGCGAAAGTGCAGGCCGAGGCGCAGGCCACATTGGATGCTTCCACGAAAACTCTCGAAGCTGCAAATGCTGCGAAAGCCGCTGCTGACAAGGCTGTGACTGATCTGAAAGCCGATCCGAATTCTCCCCCAGCAGCGATTACTGCTGCAGAGACGGCTGCTGCTGAATCTCAGAAGACGATTGAAGCGGCGACTGCGGGTATTGAGCCATTGAAGAAGCCTGCGGAGGAAGCCAAGGCAAAAGCAGACGAAGCGAAGAAGAAAGCAGACGAAGCTGTTGCAAAACTCACCGAACTTAAGACGAAGTCCGAAGAAGCCATCAAGAAGGCGGCTGAACTGAAGACGAAAGCGGAAGAGCTGACGAAGCAGTAGCACGGGTGGCGTTGCGATCGTAGGGTGGGACCAGCGGCTGATAAGCCGCGCCGGCCCACCATGATCGACTACACTACCTCTGATGAGTTCAAAGCAGTATCAGGCACAATCGGCGAAACTGTGCTCGACGCAGTTTTTTGTCGGCTGCGCCCCAGTCGTCCGACGGTCTGTGAAGCAAACACACCGCCTGCGACCGCGCCCCATAAGTGTCCTTCCCATGACACATTCTTGCCAGCCGTCGGCAGTAAACCCCAAAACAGACCACCGTAGAGCACAACCACGAATAGCGCCACGGTGATCGATATGATCTTCCGCTCGTAGTATCCTGCCGCCATGAGATAAACTGCGAGTGCGTATATCAACCCGCTTGCACCAACGTGCATGAGCGTTCGATCCCAGCCAGCAACCCACAGCATCCCGCCCGACATCAAGGCCAGACAAACGACGATACGTCGCGGATTAGAACGTGTAAAGGCCAGCATCATCAACAGCACGACCAGCGGCACGGTGTTGCCCATCAAGTGGTTCAGGCCATCATGCAGAAACGGCATCGTAAAGATACCGATCAATCCGTGCAATGTGCGAGGTTGGAGACCAAATTGGTTGAGATTGTAGTCGCTGAGCTGCAGTGGAAGATTGATCAAATACACGGCCCAGATAAACCCGACGAAGGCCAGGACGCTCAGCAGGTTTTTCTTGAGTTGAAGTTTCATGGAAATTTTCCTTCGACTAGGTTTGTTGAGCTGAACAACGCCATGGGCAACAATTCGGATCAAATTGTTTCGAGCAATAATCGAAGCCGTTCGATTTGCTCTTATGCGAGCGGACTTTCCGGATCATGGTGCGAGGACTTTAATACGTCGGTCAGCGTTGCGGCCCGTCTGTCGTGAAAGTACGGAGCCCGCTGACTGACGCCCCGCAGCGAAGCAGGATTGAACAGTGATTCGCCCATCTCATCATGGATGCCAACATCGTATCGTCAGAGTACCTCAAACTCGCGGCTCCGCCCAGCGCGAAGTTGGCGGTTGACAGCATTCTTTGCGTCGAAACGTCTACCAGTCGGGTAGAATCGCAGGTAGACTCTGCGAATCACGGTCTTCATTTCTTGAATCCCTGAAGTTCGGTGCCCGACATGTCTACCAGTGCTGTTCGCTATTCCCCGTGCTACACCGTTGACGACTATGAACTATGGGAAGGTGACTGGGAGTTGTGGAACGGCATTGCAGTATGCATGTCGCCCGCTCCGTCACCATTGCATCAGTATGTTGCCTCATCGCTGGCATATGAGATTCGCGACCAACTTCGTAAGAGCGAACGTTGCAAATGCCTTGTAATACCTGACGCCGACTGGCGGATCGATACTTCAACCGTTGTTCGGCCGGACGTCTCGGTCCTCTGTCATGGACTTCCGAAGAAATACATCGACTACACCCCTGCTCTTGTGGCGGAAGTCCTGTCGCCATCGACGCAACACAAAGATCGTACCGCCAAGAAAGAATTATACCAGCAACAGGGCGTACACTGGTATTTGATCATTGATGCGGAAAAGAAGGCGATCGAGTTTCTGGAACTCGATCACGATCAGTTTGTTGAGAGGCTGACAAGCGATGACCAGATCAGTTTGTCGCTCGACGGAGACTGCCAGATACAACTCACGTTGGAGCAGATTTTTTCAATGTGAAAACCGGAGCGGCAGCCAGAATTTTACGTAGGATGGACATTCATGTCCGTCGTGTGGCCAGCAAGCAAGATCAATGCGAACACTGTTGTGCGTTGACTGTCCTTCCAGAAAGGGCGCTGTCTGGCAATGTCTCGGACATGAATGTCCAAGCGACACGAATCGCTGATCCCTGTCATTCATTCTTCATCCGCCCTCAGTTTCGCCATTACGTTCAGGTCTTCCAGCGTCGATGTATCCGAAGTCGATTCGCGGCCCGCTGCGACGTCTCGCAACAGGCGCCGCATAATTTTTCCGCTGCGGGTTTTGGGCAGAGCGGCGGCGAAACGGATCTGATCCGGTGTTGCCAGCGCGCCGATCACGTGGCGAACATGCTTGATCAGCTCCTTCTTCAGGTCGTCGTCACCTTCACCGCTCTTGAGTGACACAAAACAGCAGATGCCTTCGCCTTTCAGCTCATGCGGAAATCCGACGACGGCTGCTTCAGCAACTCTGGCATGCGCGACAAGGGCACTCTCGACTTCCATCGTGCTCAGACGATGACCTGAGACATTGATGACGTCATCGACGCGCCCCATCACCCAGATATAACCGTCTTCATCATGACGAGCCCCGTCGCCAGCAAAATAGCAGCCGGGGATGTCAGCAAAATAAGTCTTTTTGAAGCGATCGTGGTCGCCGTACAGCGTTCTCAGCATCGACGGCCATGACTGTCGCATTACGAGCAGACCGCCTTCGTTCGGGCCCAGGCTCTGACCGTCGCGAGTCACGATGTCCGGCACAACGCCAGGCAACGGTCGCGCACAACTGCCCGGCTTCGTGGCAGTGACGCCTGGCAGCGGACTGATCATGATGGCACCGGTTTCCGTCTGCCACCATGTGTCCACAATCGGACAGCGTTCCTGACCGATAACGCGGTGATACCACATCCATGCTTCCGGGTTGATCGGCTCGCCAACCGAACCCAGCAGCCGCAGACTCGACAGGTCATACTTTTCCGGCCACTGATTGCCCCATTTAATGAACGCCCGAATGGCGGTGGGAGCTGTATAGAAGATACTGACCTTGTACTTTTCGATCATCTCCCAGAAACGACCTTCGTCCGGCCAGTTGGGGGCTCCTTCATACATTACCACGGTCGCACCGTTGGACAGCGGGCCGTAGCAGATGTAACTGTGTCCGGTGACCCAGCCAATGTCAGCGGTACACCAATACGTGTCGTCGTCCTTCAGGTCGAAGACCCATTTCGACGTCATCATCGTGCCCAGCAGATAACCCGCAGTCGTGTGCATCACACCTTTTGGTTTTCCGGTACTGCCGGATGTGTACAGAATGAAGAGCGGATGTTCACTGTCGAGTTGTACCGGATCACAATCGGCCGACATGCCTTCCATCAGTTCATGCCACCAGAAATCGCGGTCCGGCACCATATCGACATCGCCACCGGTACGGCGTACGACGACAACTTTTTCCACCGATGGCGATTTATCAATACTCTCATCAACGGTGGCCTTCAGTGGAACCTCCTTGCCACGTCGCCAGCCGCCATCGGCTGTGACAACAACCCTCGCCTGAGCGTCGTTGTTTCGATCGGCAACGGCGTCGGCACTGAAGCCGCCGAAGATGATTGAATGAACGGCTCCGATCCGTGCACAGGCCAGCATCGCAATGGCCAGTTCCGGAATCATGGGCATGTAAAGCGTGACGCGATCGCCGGTTTGTACACCGAGCTTCTTCAGAACGTTTGCGAACTTGCAGACTTCGCGATGCAGATCCTGATATCGGAGGACACGCGTATCGCCAGGTTCACCTTCCCAGATGATGGCAGCTTTGTTGCGATTCGAGCCCTTGAGATGTCGGTCGATGCAGTTGTAGCTGGCATTGATCTTTCCGCCGACAAACCATTTTGTGTCAGGCATGTGACCCTGCATGACTGTATCCCAGCGGCGGAACCAGTCAAGATTACCCGCCATTTCACCCCAGAATCCCGCAGGGTCATCTTTGGCTCGATGCCACATCGCTTCATACTGCTGTTCGCTGCTGATATGTGCATTTGCGGAAAATGTGGCGGGTGGGGCAAACGTTCGAGTTTCCTTCAGAGTACTTTGAATGTTCTGGTTGCCGGACTGAGTCATGCGCCTTTGAGCTCCTGCGTGGTAAGACGGCGATGTAGGTTTAAGTTCAGACCGTCCATTTTGAGGACGCCCGCCCGAATTGTCCACCAGCCGGGCCCTGCAGTAAGTCCTTTCTGCCGGAAAGTCCCGGCTGACGACCGAATTTCTGGAAGAAGGCCAAAGGCTTTGGACTGCGGCAGCCTGCTGCCGCTTTTGTGTTCGCAGCCTGCTGCGGGGTGGGACTTTGGGATTGGGCATGATGATGGGTAATTGGTTCGTCGGTTGGCCAGCAGGCTGGCTGAAGAAGGCGGCGGCAGGCTGCCGCAATCCAGGGTACTGCACACCGACGGGACATCAAAGCCGGTTTCAAGGTCAGCTTCACAGCGTTTCAGAAGCAGCACTGTCGTCGTGCTGCTGCACAACCCTCTTCAGGAATTCCACAAGTTCCACGCCAATCTGTGTCATGTGGGCGGCACCGCATGAACCACGACACGCTCGACAATCGAGCCCACAGTGCGGCCAGCACCTTTGCGTCGGCCATCAAAGTCTTGAGGTCCGAATCTGCAGGCTCAATTCAATGATCCCTCCCTACTCGTATCAGAAAATCAGTCGCTGAATTGGCGCAGAGGCTCATGAATGTGATCATGTGCAGTTCTGCGGTTGTGGTCTTCAGCCGTCCTGCAGTCACAAGGGATTTATGGGACTTGCCATGAATGATTCTGACCAGAATGTTCCGCAGAAATCGCTCAGACAGTCGCAGTTTCAGTGCCTCGCGGACAGTCTGCCGATTTGTCTGTTGCAGAAGGACGCCAAGGGGCGACCGACATTTGCGAATCATGCGTACCTGAAGTTTCATGGTCAGGCGCCGGGACAGACTCTGGAATTAAACTCGTCAGGAATTTTTCCTCATTCCGATGTTGAACAGTTTCGATTGAGCGATCTCGATGTTTTGCAGCGCGGTGAGGAAATCCATGAGACCTGTCGGTTCGTCACAACCGACGGTCGTGAGCGCTGGCTGGAACGAATCAAGGGGCCGATGCGAGATGCGGACGGGGCAATTGTCGGTATTCAGATTCTATTCTGGGATGTGACAGAGCGACGTCAACGGGAGGACAATCACGGCCAGGAACGATCATTGCTCCACACGCTGCTCGATTCCATTCCCGATTCCATTTACTTCAAGGATCGCGAGAGTTGTTATATCCGGATCAGTCGCAGTCTGGCACAGTTATTTGACCTGCAGGATCCAATGGATGCCATCGGAAGATCGGATGCTGATTTTTTCAGTGCCGAACATGCCGCCCGGGCTCGTGCCGATGAACTGGAAGTCATGCAGACGGGTGAAGGCATCATCGGACAACTTGAAAAACTGGCTCGACCAGGCAAGCCGACAATGCTCTGTTCCACCACAAAAATGCCACTGCGGGACAGTACCGGCCAGATCATCGGCACGTTCGGAATTTCCCGCGATATCACGTCGTACCGTCATGCCGAAGAGGCGTTGAATCAGGAGCGTGATCGGCTGCAGACTTTGATGAATCATCTGCCGGACGTGATCTTTATTAAGGATACGTCCGGTCGTTTTCTCATGGCAAATCCGGCCTTGGTGAAATTGTACGGTGCAAAGTCGCCGGACGAACTGATCGGTCGAAAGGACGAAGATTTCATCCCGCAGTCAGTCGCCGATCATTTTGTTCAGGACGATCGTCAGGTCATGGATTCCGGCGTTCCACTCGTCGATCGGGAAGAGTCCAACGTCGATGCCGAAGGACATCCGCTCTGGATGCTGACCAGCAAAATTCCGCTCCGGGATTCTGATGGCCAGTTGATGGGCCTTGTCGGGATCGGGCGGAACATCACACGCCAAAAAATTGCCGAACAACACGCTCGTCGCCAGGCTATGGAAGCTGGGTTGCTGCATCAGTCCACATCGCTGGCGCGGGAAACCGATTCTCTGGAGATCCTTCTGAAGGGCTGCATTGGCATCGTCTGTGAGTTGACTTCGTGGTCGATAGGTCATGCGTATCTGCCGCGGAATGCCGACGGAAATCCGGATTTGATCCCGACAGGCATCTGGAATTCTGACGACAAACATTCGCTGACCGAACTACAGAGCGTCACTCAGGCGCAGTGCGTGCAGAATGGCGTTGATATTCCGTCGCTGATTCTGACGACGAAACTTCCGCAGTGGATCAGCGACATTGATTCGGGAATTCAGGGGCATCGACTCGATGCGCTCAAGCGGCTGGGGGTCCGCAGTGCGTGCGGATTTCCAGTTGTGATTCGCGACGAACTGGTCGCCGTCCTGGAATTCTTTTCGTTTGACCGACTGGAACGGGACGACGGGCTGCTTACGATTCTGCGCAGCGTGGGAGAACAGATCGGGCGTGCGATTGAACGTCGTCGCGCCGAAGACGCGCTACACGCAGCATGGGACGAAGCGAATGCTGCCAGCCAGGCGAAGAGCGATTTTCTGGCGAATGTCAGCCACGAAATTCGCACCCCGATGAACGGCATCATCGGCATGACCGAACTGCTGCTCGATACGGAACTGACGGAAGTCCAGCTTGAATATCTGAAGATCGTGCAGATGTCCGGAGAGTCCCTGCTGGAACTCATCAACGATATTTTGGATTTTTCAAAGATCGAAGCGGGCAAAATGGAGCTCGACTTCATTCCGTTCGACATCCGTGAAGTACTCGGCGACACCATGAGGTCGCTCAGCCTGCGAGCCCACAGCAAGGGGCTCGAAATTGCGTTCGCCATCGCACCGAATGTTCCGCAATGTCTTGTTGGAGATGTCTCGCGACTGCGGCAGATTATCGTCAATCTGGTGGGCAACGCGATCAAGTTTACAGCGACCGGCGAAGTCGTGCTGACTGTAGAAGCAAGCACCAGCATTGGCGATAAGCGGACTCTGGCTTTCACGGTGTCCGACACGGGAATTGGCATCCCTGCCGAAAAACTGGATGAGATCTTCAAGGCGTTTCATCAGGCGGACACCTCCACCACGCGACGTTTTGGTGGAACCGGACTGGGGCTTGCCATTTCGCGGCGACTTGTGGAACTCATGGAGGGCGAAATTCATTGCACCAGCGTCGTTAACCAGGGCAGCACGTTTCATTTCACCGCAGGATTCACTGTTGGTGCCGATGACAAATCAGAAGTGCAGAGCGTTGCTGATATCGTCACGGATGCTCCCGTGCTGATCGTCGATGACAACGCGACAAATCGACGCATCCTGCTGGAGGTCCTTACAAACTGGGGTATGCAACCTGTTGCTGCGGAATCTGCTGATGAGGCGCTGGTACTACTCAGGCAGGCTCAGGCAAATGGCGTTCCGTTTCGCCTTGTGATCAGCGATGTGAACATGCCGAGCGTGGACGGATTCATGCTGGCTCGGCAGATTCGCGATGATGCCAATATCTGCCTCACGCCGTTGATCATGCTGACGTCCGGTGGTCGTTCGGGTGATGTTGTCAAACGCCACGAACTGAGGATCGCTGCCAGTCTGATGAAACCGGTTAAGCAGTCGGAACTCTTCGACGTAATCCTGAGCATCGCCGGCAACATCGGTCCTCGCGCCGAACCAGCGCTGGCTGCCGTGCAGGTATCTCCCAGGGCAACTCGAGCCCTCAAAATTCTGCTGGCTGAAGACAATCTGATGAATCAAAAGCTGGCGACCGGGATTCTCGCGAAGCATGGACACCAACTGACGATTGCCAACAACGGTCGCGAGGCGGTTGAAGCGTATCGGACTGAGCGTTTTGATGTCATACTGATGGATGTGCAGATGCCCGTGATGGACGGCTTCGCAGCCACCGCTGCAATTCGCGCACTCGAACAGGAGAGCGGCACCACGACGCCGATCGTGGCGATGACGGCACATGCACTTAAAGGAGACCGGGAACGCTGCATTGCGGCGGGGATGGATGAGTATCTGTCGAAACCAATCCGCTCTAAACAACTCACTGAGATTCTGGAGACTCTGATGTCGAAAGAGAGCCAGGCAGAGTCGTCCTCGGTCAGTGGCGAATCAGAATCATTGCCGGTCGATTCACTGATCGACTGGAAAGGAGCTCTCGAAGGTGTGGATGGTGACCGTGAACTGTTCAAAACTGTTGTGGAAGTCTTCCTGGATGAGTCGCAACGGTTGTATCAGGAACTTTCTATGGCAGTACAATCTCAAGACGCGGCAAAGGTGCGTTCTCTGGGACATTCAATCAAAGGGGCGATGCTGGGCGTAGGCGCCTTTACAACAGCCGATCTGGTACAGACACTGGAAATGGAGGCGGGGGTCAGATCGATGCAGTCGATGAAGTCATCGTTTCAGGCACTTGAACAACAGTACGGTCAGGTCACGGCGGAGTTGCGTGAATTCCTGAAGAGTTGAGGAAATCCACCATGCCTACGCTGCTTGTTGTTGACGACGTTGCCACAGATCGACTCAGGATCGCCGGACTGGCTGCCCGCTGGATGAACAGTACCGTGCTGCAGGCGGCCGACGCGGCGACCGCACTGTCGATGATCGAACAGCATCAGCCGGATATTGTGCTCACCGACCTGCACATGCCCGAAATGAATGGACTGCAGCTTGTTGAAGCCATTCGGGATCAGTATCCCTATATTCCTGTGATCCTGATGACCGCTGACGGGAGTGAAGAAATCGCTGCAATTGCGTTGCAAAAAGGAGCGGCCAGCTATGTTCCAAAACGCAATCTGGTTCAGAATCTTGAACGCACTTTGCAGCAGGTCCATGTCACGGCCCGCGATGCTCAGATCCAGTCTGACATTATGCACCAGATTCAGTCCACTAAGACAGAAATGGTCCTCTACAACGATCGCCAACTCATTCGATCTACCGTTGGATTGCTGGTCAGCTTTCTGCGCTGCATGCCGCTGGGAGATGAAACCGAACGTATGAGAACCGGAATTGCGCTCGAAGAGGCACTGCTGAACGCCTACTATCACGGCAATTTTGACGTCACGAGCGTGGAAGGCGCGACACCGCAAACTTACGACGCGATCGCCGCCGACCGAACCGCAGATCGTGACTACGGGCTGCGGCGAATTTACGTACTCGCCGATATCTCACGCCAACGCGCCATTTTTGTGATCCGCGACCAGGGTAAAGGCTTCGATCCGACTCCATTCCTGTCGGGCCGCGTTAAACCTCTCAACGACCGTCATCGTGGAATTCAACTGATGTCCACAATCATGGATGAGATTACTTACAACCCGACCGGAAATGAGGTCACAATGACCCGCAACGCAATCACAGGAATGGCGGAATGAGCAGGTTCTATAGACTTCGCGTGGCCAATCGTAAATAAGAACACGATGCCGCAGGTGAGGAATTCATTAAAGCAGCCTCACCTTCGGCATCGGGTTAAACGGAAAAACATACCCATTTCCCTGTCGTCAAGCGGAGCATTAAAGTAAAAAGCCCGCGTCACCAGACGAACAGTTGACGCTCGACTTCACTTATTTTTCTCGCCACTTTCGGCACCGAAACGGATGTTTGAATAGTCTTTCTTGCCCGAAGAACTGAGCTTACTGGCATCAGCTTCCAGCTTAATCTCTCCGAGGTCTACGGTTTAATCTTTGACAGTGAACTTGATCTGCGATTGCGCTGCATCGGAATATCGATCACCCAACTTATCGGGGCCAGAACAGGACTTATAGATGGCGTTGTACTCTCGCTAGGACAATGTCATAACAGACTCGCCCTCCGGCGCGCCGTCACCAACGTCATAGGTCGAAATCTTGAATGTTCCGTCTGGCTGAGATTGCGAGGTTGAATTTGATGCGTGTGCCGGGTCAGTGTCTGCTGCGGAAATGGCGACACAAATGATATTAATTGGACCTGTCGGAGCGGCACTATTTAAGGCCAGGGTCTGCATCAAACCGAACCGGAGACGGCTGGTAGAGGAACGTGACGATAACGAAGTGTACAAGTACCGCGACCGGATCGAACACAACTTCGGACGTCTTCAGCGTTGCCGGCGAGTGACCACGTGGCAGGAGCAGAAAGCCGACAGCTCCGCTGGATCCATCTGGCTCGCTGCACTCATCACGGACAACCTATGAATGTCCGTACCGCTTAACGCGCTATGGGCCGCAGAAATGGATCCCGGGGAGCAGTTCGAATCGGAGGCGTAATTGGCTGCTCGTTGCCAGTGATCTCAGCAATCGCCCACTGGCAGGCTTCATAAAGAAGGTCGCCTCGCCCGTGTATGGCCGCTGCCGACTCCACTGGATCCAGAGCGTTCATGCGTCCCAGGCTAACAGCTGCGGCAATTCCTACTTCCGCGTCTTCACTTGGTGGATACTTAGCGGCATCGGCCAGCCTTCCAGAAAACTGCTCAACGAGATCCTCGGAGGGATCGTTCTCGTAGAAATACCCCAGGGCCCAGATGGCCGCTGACCTTGACAGTGGCTGGCGGCCAGGTCCCTTGTGCACAAAGCTCCGAAGAACTGGTGCAGCAGCCAGATACTTTGCCTGACCGAAAGCTTCAAACAAGTATGTGAAACATACGTTGTCGGCGGTCGTCATCTTCTCCCCGTTGCGGCTGAGAATGAATTCATGTATTGCCGGCAGTGTCGCGGCGACGGCTAACTCACGAAGCGCCCAGCCGGCTGTCACGAAGACTTCTGTTCGTTCATGCTCCAGTAGTTCCACCAGACGCTCAGCAGCGGACTCGTGATCAAGTGTTCCGAACAGCCTTGCCGCCTGCTCAAGCCCACGCCAGTCGTCGCCGGCAATAATTCGCTGTGCCTGTTCCAAAACGGTTTCCCGCAGACTGTCCTGCTTCGCCAGGACTTCTAGGGATTCTCGAACATATTTCCGAACGTCTGGATGGCGATCGTTGAGCAAGTCCGCCAGCTGCTGCACGGCTTCTGCAGACGGGTTATTAACCAGCGACTGAGCCGTAAGTCGACGAACATTCGAATCCGCATTTTTCAGCAATTCGCGATCGATTGGGTGGATGGACTGCGGGTCTGTTTCCAGCAATCGCTGCAGCGCTATGGCAGCAATGGCAGGACGAGAATCCTGGGCCAGTGCCAACAGAAGTTGTTTCGACGATTCATCATCGTGTCCCGACAACATGTTTGCAGCAACCAGTCGATTCACAAAGCCGTCCTGTGACAGATCCGACGCCAGTTGTCGGCAAACGTCAGTCAACCCGCTGTCTGCCAAAGTCCCCAGTGCAACGGCTGCAGCCATACGAACCTGCGTTGCACTGGCCTCGTCGGTCGCCAGCCTGAGTAATCCGGGGACGGCCGCTTTATTCCCGGAGGCAGCGAGCCCCTGGGCTGCCAGCACTAAATGCGTTGCGGTGACTCCTGCTGGTTCCTGAATGCGCTGGAGCCATTCTGTCTGAATGGGTTCAAACTTCCATCTTGCCAATGCCGGTTCTATCCGGTTTGCGACAGCGATATTTCCGGAACTCGCAAATTGATGCAGATCGGCCGCCGCTTCACGAACATCGAGCTGGATGAGCGCAGCTGCGATTGAGAGCCTGGCAATTCGATCGGTCGTGGTCCGGAAACCTTCCAGCATGGCAGCGTTCATCCGCTCTATGTTGGCGGCATCCTGTTGTCTCAGACGCATGAGTGCTATGGCCGCTTCCCGTCGCAGGTCTTCTTCCGGAGCGATCAAGGCGTTCTGCCAAAGTATCGCCCAATCGGCCGGCAGACCGTATTGGATGATCGGCGCAGCAAGTCGCGGGTCGTCATCCATTGCCAGCGACAATGACGGTAGCCGTTCGGATGCGGGCAGCGTCGAACACAACGCATTCAGAACCAATATGTATCCCGCAATCACTATTCGACCCATGACGTTGCCCTACTTTGTAGCTGTCACCGACAGAAACGCATCTTCCAGATCGGCCGCGACTTCACGAAACTGGGTCACCGCAACTCCGGCGGATATCAGTTCCTTTAGAAGTGCTCCAAGGTCATCTTCGGAACGACTGGTTCGAAATCGGACCATTGATTCCGCTTCTGACGGTGAAACCGACTTGTTGTCAGCGAACTGGTTAACCATTTCAGCAGCTTTCTGCAGTGGGTGTCCTGCCGATAGCTGAATTTCGATCGTTCGTTCCTGACTGACCTGGGCCATGATTTCTTCCAGTGTTCCGGCCGCTCGCAGTTTGCCGTTGGTGATGATGGCAACTCGATTACAAATTCGGGCGAGTTCCGGCAAAATGTGACTGGTGACGATCAGTGTTTTGCCGGCATCAGCCAGTCTTAGGAGAATCTCCCGCATTTCGATACGAGCGGACGGGTCCAGACCATTGGCAGGTTCATCCAGAATCAGGACTTCCGGATCATGCAGCAGCGTTCGAGCGATGCTGATGCGTTGTTTCATGCCGTGACTCAGCGATTCGACGAATCGATCCTGCATCCATGTCGCATTGGTAATTTCCAGCACCTCGGCAATGCGCCTGCGCCGCCGCTGGCGATCGATTCCGTAAGCGGCTCCGAAAAAGTCGAGATACTCGCTGACTCGCATGTTGTCGTACGAACCAAACACATCCGGCATGTACCCGACAAGCTTCTTGATGTGTTGTGTTTCAGTGGAACAATCCACACCGGCAATCGACGCTGAACCACTTGTGGGGCGTGACAGACCGACCAGCACACTGATCGTGGTTGTCTTGCCAGCCCCATTGGGCCCGATGAATCCGAGAATTTGACCTTTCCCCACGACAAGTGACAGGTCATCAACGGCGACAAAATCGCCATACCGCTTCGTGAGGTTCTTTACGATCACAACATCGCCACCGGAATTCATTCGTTTGCCGTTTCTGTTTTCTTGACGGTCTCGGTTGTTCGGCCCAGCATCTCCAGCCGGAGGAAATCCACTTTCCATGCCTTGTTCGACGCGACGCCAGTCCCTCCGTCTCCGACTGGCCGCACTTCAAGTTTCACGTAGTAATTTCCGCCCGAATCCAGCTGCAGCTGGGCAGAATCCGTTAACGCCAATTGATAGGTACCAGCAGCGTCGCTAATCGACGTTACATTGGCCAGGCTCTCACGATTTCCAGCGAAAATGCCAACATCGTAACTGGAGGCCAGTAGTTTGATTTCGATGTTCACCTGTTTAAGAGTGAGCGGTTTCACGGCGTCCGGAATGTTGACACGCAGAAGCGTTTGCCCGGATTGGAGACTTTCGCGCCACGAAGCCGTCCGTTGATCGTAAGCCGTGGATTTACCCCCCGTGTCAGTGACCACCACATCGTAGGTTAGAAATGGAGACGGGATCATCACATCCGTTCCTGGCGGAGTGGCACGGTAGTCAAGTGGCACCGCCACAAGCGAACAATGGTTGGCACTGAAACCTTCCGGGCAATCGAGATGTGGATCGTTCGGACGCATCCAAGCCAGTAACACAGGATCGCGGGGATAACGTGACGCCGGTTTTGCTTTGAACAGCAACCGAAAAAGATCCTGTCGTGTGACCTGCTGATCAGTCAATAATGAACCGTTGACGTAAACGCCGGGTGCCAGCGTATCACTAATACCGCCGCTGAAATGATTCTTCTCGTCCATTTCGACTGCTAAAACATCCGCCGCCCGGCTCGCAATCACCACTTCCTGTGGTTCGACGAAAAGACCGGCCTGCAGAAATCCACTGACTCCGTCGGGCCCAAATGAAACGGTCGCTCTGATTGGTTGATCGAGCGGGCGATTCTGAAATGTCGTAAAGAACTGCAGGCCTGTGTTGATATTGAGATCGCTCCACCGCGACTGGCCAAAGTCTGTCTGAATCATCTGACGCAGAGTCCCCGTCGAGTCATCCTGAGGAGGCAGCACAATTCGCCCCTGAGATGCCGCGAGATCGATGGTTTCGGTATCCGGAGCGAAGATGGCAGCGGTCCCGGTCGATTGGAGAGTCGATGTGGCTGGCGTGACTTGGACAAATTCCGCAACATTCACGCTGGCAGGAACAGAATTGCGTGATGCCTGACCGAAAACGATAATCGGCACAGCGGCCATGAGTGCCAGGCCGGGGCCAATGATCGCCATACGTTCGGAACGCCGTCCGAACGCAATCTGGCTACCGACTTCCGTCCTTGGAATATGACGTTGCCGTGTACGGCGGAGCCACAGGCCAATCATCAGCAGAGCCCCACAGAAGAGCCACAGTACCGACAGAATCGTTCCTCGGGCCGGAATTTGATATCCAACCTGAGCGGCAAGAAGTGGTTCAAAATCGTTGGCATCCAGTGGCAATGGATCGATCTCTATCATCCACTGATCAAGCAATTCGATCAGTGACTGGGTCGCCACAAAGTCTGAACTATACTCGGGCTTGGCTCGCGGATCATCATCTGTCCGCTCTCGAATCCAGGCGAGGTTACCCATAGTCGTAAACAGGACGCGTCCCCTGCCGAATGTCACGGCAAAGGAAGCTGGCCAGCCGTTGACCTCATGAAGGACTTCGACTCCATCCGCCAACACTCGTACATGTTCTACCGGATAGTCGAATTCGTGCGGGCCTCCGGCTGCCTGCTCGTGACCGGTTCTGTAAAGTTGATATTCGGTCAGTCCAATGCGATCGACGAATTGAAGCGGAACCGTCTCACCGAGCAAATGAGTCACCGTCGCAATATCAACCTGATCAAGCCGGATCCACAGACGACCGCCCTGTTCTACCCACGCTCTTAGACATGCCAGTCGAGCGGGATCATCGGCGATTCTGTTGCTGCAGAGCACGATCTCGTCGATGACATCGAGTCCATGTGCTTCAGTGGGTACGTCCTCGACTTCCATTTCGATCAGCCTTCGCGTTCGACTCATTGAGATTCGAGTTGCGACTGCGAGGTCGACCATCTCTTGAAGCTGCTTCTCATCCAATGTTCTCAAATCGGCGATGAGCGCCGTGAGCTTTTCAGGAGGCGGAGCAAGCAATTCGGCATCGACCATGAAATCGTCTGATGCCCGCAGCAATGTGCCCCCTTTTTCGTTAACGGAGTACAGCAGTGAATGCCATTGAATGACATTCTCCTCGGTGGATGTCGGAAGCATTCGGATTGTCGCCATGCGATCGGATTCAGGTGGTACCGTGATTTGTCGCGCGTAGCGATTCATGGGGGCACCTTCAAAGTAACCGCCCGTCACCAGTTCGACCGGTTCCGAAGTTGGGTTACTCAGTTTCACCGTTTTAGTGCCCCACACCTGCGGTTCAAAAAAATGGATCACGCCCAAGCGAGACTCCTGGCGCACCACGTCTGAGACTGATTCGGCCCCGTCCTGCGCCAGCACACAATACTGGCTCGAGCAACTCCACATCAGACTCAGAAACAACAGCATTCTGATGCAGTTACTGAATCGGACGTTCGTCGAGCGTTTCCGGCTTGAAGACGTTGAAGACATTGAAGACATTGTTTTCCTGAAGAAATCAACAGCTATGAATTGTCGAATGGACGTCATGGGCGTTCGGGATCTTACAAGAAATCATTTCGGCTGCTCACCGCTCTGCGGACTTCTGCGACAGCTCCGCTTAGTCCGGCTTCAGCAGTGTGCGAACCCGAATCGTCAGCACACACATGAGCACCAGGCACAACGTACCGAGCAGCCACCAGTTGTTCGGTACAAGGTTGTATTGGCTAAAGCCCGGTGTTTCGATGATGCTCAACGCAGCGGCCAGCGGATTGATCGTGAGTGCCAGTTCAACAGTGCTGTGACCGAATGGAGCATCTCGACCCAGCCAGATTAACAGAGTCCCCGCACAGATCAGCGAGAGCAGCACGTACGACGTGGCCGTCGCAGCTGAAGAACGTTTGAAAAAACTGCTTACCGTCGCACTCAGCAAAATCGAAAATGCGGCTGTCAGCAGGAGGCACATCACGACTTGCCGCACCTGTTCTTTGACCAGCGGATTGATCCAAATCATAACAACGTAACCGGGCAGTGTTGCACACAGAATCAACAGCATCGTCCAGCAAACGCTCAACAGTTTTCCGCGCAGTATCATCCCTGCCGACATCGGGGTCATTCTCATGAGTCTCCAGCCGCCACTCTCCAGTTCGCTGCTGATGAGGCCGGCCGCCAAGCCTGGAGTGATCAGGATGATCAGTGCCATCTGCATCACAACAATAATAGCGCCAATAGTTTCAACACCCCAGTCAGCCGATCCAAGTGTGGTGACCCATGTGAGTGCCAGCGACACCAAAGCACAGCCAGCAATCAGACGCAGCAACCAGTGCAGGCGACCGAACTGCCGACAGCGAAATTCTTTCACCATGACAGGATTTGCTAAGGGGCCGATCTCCGATTTGCGACGCTGTGGATCGACAATGTATGCCAGACGACGAAAAAACCGCTGACCACCGGACCGCTGATCGGTGATGACGCCCTGAGATCGCTGCTGATCAAACATGCGATAACCCAAACGTCGGACTGTGGCGCTGGCCAGAAGAGCGACAGTCAGCATTGCGAATCCGACATAATGCCATACAGCGGACACCGTATGGCCCGCTCCTCGCTGGCCGATATCGCGATGTCCCAGCAATTCCATCACCGCAGGAACGGGAGACACAAATCGGAGATATGAAGCGACGCTGGCCGGAACGCTGTCACTGCCCTGCAGAAAGAAGTGAGGCATCGTCGAAAAGACCACTAACGCCAACACACATCCGTAGGTCACCCTCAGCGCTGCATCGGGACTGCGAGAACGACTGCTGACCCACAGTCCGACGGCTCCCAACTGCAAAGCAAGGATCAACAGCACTCCATAA
>CANJQC010000058.1 GCA_947476295.1 Planctomycetaceae bacterium
AGGTTTTATTCAGGAATTTAGAACACTAATCTGCGCTGATCTTCACTAATCCGGATTAGCGAAGATTAGTGCAGATTAGTGTTCCACATCTTTTTTCCACGCAAATTGGTTGGGCGAAAGCACTCACACATAGAAAACGTTAGTGTCAGAAAAATTCTGTTGGTGTTTTGTCAACAGAAAAACAACGCAGCATCGATCCAGTAGACCGATTCTGCGGTGTGCTATCTGATTTTTGTCAAAGACAAAACCGCATGACGACTATTACTGAACTTTTTGATTTTAGGTTGTTCGCTCAACGGACCAGGGCCGAATATTCCGGCTGAACGCTGAAAACCGCAGACGCCGACCTTGACGATTCGTCGGATACAGATCTTAAAAGTCACACGACCACGCGCTGCGACAGTCGGCATTCCGCAGAAAACCAGGCAGGGATCAACGGCGTTTGACTGTCGCCGTTTCGCGACATAGATCCTTTTGATGGGGTCTTCCCTCCGATTCGGACTACATCGCATTTGTTCCGGCAAGGACCGTTCGAAAAATACCTGACTCCTTTTTCCCCCTCACGTGGCCTCTCCGCATCGAAAGGGAGAGGAGGTTGCGGCCAGTGATTTATCGAACGAGTCCTAATTGAAAAGCTGGGCGTTGCTGAAGGCCGTACTTGTTTCAAGAATCTTAAGGACAGATTGCGTGACACTTTCAGCAGCCACCAAGACAGCATCCGATGAAGGTCTGGATGAGTTATTCAATCGCGTCAACATGCTGCTGGGTGAACCGGGAACAGGCCGCGGCAGCTCCAGAGAAACGAGCAAATCTGACTTGTTTGTGCCACGCCAGCCACGCAACATGCGGGAAACAGACATCAATGCCGTGATGATTGAAAAGATCATTATGCGGTTCCTGTTTCAGGTGGGCGTCGATACCAGTCGCCGCGTTGCCGCTCAACTGCGTTTGCCGTTCAAGGTGCTTGAACCGATGTTCAAGCAGTTGCGATCGGACAAGCATATTGATTTGGCGGGCACGACTTCGAGCGGTGATTCAGAATTCTGCATTACGGAATCCGGCCGCGATCGCGCTAGGCGCTACTCACTGGAATGCACCTATTTCGGTTCTGCACCCGTCTCGCTGGAAGACTATGTTGCCTCGGTAGCGGCGCAGAGTATCGCCGGACAGATCGTGACTAAAGAGGATCTGCGTCGCGCTTTCAAGGGCCTGATCATTAATGAAGCCATGTTCAATCGCCTAGGACCAGCGATTAATTCCGGTCGCGGAATGTTTCTATTCGGCGAACCTGGTAACGGAAAGACCAGTATTGCTGAACGTGTGACGGATGCGTTCGGCTCAACCGTCTGGATTCCCCGCGCGATTTCGATCGAAGGAGATATCATGCGAATCTTCGATCCGGCCGTCCACGAAGAGGTCGCAGCAGAGGAACAAAACTCCGGACTGCTCGATTCTATGGACATCGATCGACGCTGGGTGCAGATCAAAAGACCAACGGTGATCGCGGGCGGTGAGTTGACGATGGACGAGCTGGAAATCACTTTGAATCCGACATCGCGAATCTGTGAATCTCCGCTGCAGGTGAAGAGCAACTGCGGCACTCTGGTCATCGACGACTTCGGACGCCAGAAAATGCCGGTCGATATGCTGCTCAATCGCTGGATCGTGCCACTTGAAAAACGCTTCGACTATCTGAACATGCCGAACGGGAAGAAGATTCAGATGCCATTCGATCAGCTGATCGTGTTTTCAACTAATCTTGAACCTAGGGACCTAGTTGACGGTGCGTTTCTGCGACGAATTCCCTACAAGATCGAAGTGCCGGACCCGTCTGAAACAGAATTTCTGAACCTGTTTGGCATTATGTGCGAGAAGCTGGGGTTTCAACATCGCCCCGATGCCATCAAGTACCTTGTAGAAACGCACTACCGACCCACAAATCGTCCGTTTCGCCTGTGCCAGCCTCGCGACCTGCTGCTGCAGGTGCGCAATTACTGTCAGTTCCATTCAGAGCCTTTGGAGTTGAGTTGCGCAGCGTTCGATGCCGCAGTGCTAAACTACTTCTCTGTGATGGAGTAGGCGGTGGTTGCCAATTCGTTTTCGTGTTCAACGAAATCGACATCGGGTGTTATTCCAAGACAAACATCGAAGTGATTCAGAACACGACGATCGTATTCCTCCGTACAAACACTGCGGGACATGTTGTGTTTTGCGCCGGGGGCGATCCAGAGTTGACAGTGTTTGCCGATGATGGACTGAAGCCGAGCAGCGATTTCAGGTGTGACATAGGAATCGCGGCCACCGGAAATCAGCAGCACTGAATTGCTGTCGAGGGTTTCTTGTTCGCGTTCCAGATGCACGTATTTGCAACTGCGGCGTTTCTCACTTAGTTGCATCGCATGCCGCAACGTCAGATCGACGTGCCACGCTGGCAAAAGCCGGTAAACCCAACTCGGAATCAAATGACTGGCGAATCGATCGACAAAGTACTTTGTCATGGACATCGTGCCAAACGCGCTATCCGCGACGACTCCCCGAATCCGAGGATACCTGCAGGCCGCCACCAGCGCTGCCACACCGCCGCGACTGACTCCACAAACCAAAAGTGGCAGATTCTTCAGTAATGGCCGTGATTCGATAAACTCCAGCATTGCGGCAACATCGGCCATTTCGTATTCCGTAATCCAATGGATCGGGGAATAGCCAGGCATTTCGGCGCTCTCGCCCTGACTGCGAAAATCGACCGCCATCACGACGTAGTCATGCCTGATCAGTGCATCACAGTAGCGCCGTGCCATCCAGTGGTTTCCACGAAGTTCCGGCAGGAACAAAACCAGAGCTTTCGCATTTTTCAGCTGCCCGTTGATGAGGCTCCCCTGAAGTATCGCACCATCCGCAGTCGGGATTACCAAGAGTTCTGCGCCCGGCTGTCCAATTTCTGCAACCACGTTGAAAGGCGGCACATTTTCAAAGATGTCACTGATGCGTGGCGTCACATATCGGCGATAGGCCTGATCGCACGCGACCACGGCAACAATCACAAAGAGTGAGATCCACACCCACAACATCTGAGAACTCCCGCTTGCTGGCAACTCTGAATCTGCGTCGCGGCCGTCCGAACCACTCCGGTTCTTCGAATGGTTACGCTTTAAATTCTGAGACAATCAATGCGACGTTCTGGCCTCCAAAACCAAAACTGTTGGAAAGCGCTGCTTTGATTTTCTTTTCACGAGGCTGATTGGGAATATAGTCAAGATCGCATTCGGGATCGGGGGTTTCATAGTTAATCGTCGGCGGTAGTACACCGTCCCGGATTGCCAACAGACATGTGATCGCTTCGACGGCACCGGCTGCCGCTATCAAGTGCCCCATCATGCTCTTGATGCTGGAAATTGGTGTACTCTTCGCATGTTCGCCGAGTCCGCCTTTGATCGCCATCGTCTCGACATGATCATTGACCTTGGTGCTGGTTCCGTGAGCGTTTACATAGCCGATATCTTCCGGGTTCGCTTCGGCATCACGCAGCGCCATCTTGATACAGCTAATCGCGCCCCGGCCTTCGGGATGAATGTCGGTGATGCGATACGCATCTGCCGTCGATCCATAGCCGCGGATTTCACCATAGATCTTTGCCCCGCGTGCTTTGGCATGTTCCAGTTCTTCTAGGATCAGCATTCCCGCACCTTCACCGAGAACGAATCCATTGCGGTTCAGGTCAAACGGACGTGACGCTGTCCTTGGCGAATCATTGCGTTCGGATAATGCCGTCAGCAGATTGAAGCCGGTGACTCCAAACGGATGAATCATGCTGTGGGCTCCACCAGACAGCATGAGTTCCGCATCACCACGCCGAATGATTTCGGTTGCTTCCCCAATCGCCTGACTGGATGCCGCACAGGCGGTAAGACAGTTGAGATTTGGCCCCTGAGCGTTGAACAGGCTGGACAAGTGGGCCGCAGGCATGTTCGGTTCAAGTTCAAGTTCGAACCGGGGATTCATTTTCTCGATAAAGTCGCGCGTGAAACGCTGCAGATCCGCCTCGCCGTTCTTATTCGAATCGGCCACCAGATTCATGAATTGTACGAAGTCCTGCTGCCCTTCACCCGCGCCGAGATAAACACCGAATCGGGCGGGATCAAACTCCCGGTCGTTGTAGATCCCGGAATCTTCCACTGCCTGTTTCGCAGCTCCAATGGCAAAACGAGTGTTGCGTCCAGCGTCGGCGAATCGCTTCGGGTCATCGACTTGTGATTCAAAATTGTAGTTACGCACTTCGGCAGCGAATCGTGTCGGAAAGCGAGAGGCATCAAAATGCGTAATCTGCCCAACGCCGTTACGACATTCTTTCTGAGCCTGCCACATGGATTCCACATCGTTTCCCAGCGGAGTCACGCAGCCCATTCCGGTCACAACCACTCGACGCTTCATCATTTCAGCCAATCCTGCAACATGGTGCCATAAAACTAGTCGCCGGAACCTGCCTTGCCGACCGTTAGAATATCGAGCAGGTTCATCCGAAACACAAAGTTCTTCTGATCAATCCGGCTCAATTGCGGATCATCGGAATTCAGATGAACGAAAACAATTTCGGCTTCTGCCACCAATCGTTCGCCGACTGTAGCCGTCACAGTTACACTTCCGCCTTCCTTTCGAGCGTCCTGAAGATCGGCTGTGTAGATCAATTGATCACCAGGACATGCCCAACTGTGAAAGGTGACCTTTGGCACCTTTGCCAGAATGACGTTGTATTCGAATTGGTAGTGTTCGCCGAGCAGAATGCCGCCGGTCTGAGCCATGCCTTCGATCATCAGCGAACCTGGCATGACTGGAAAGCCTGGAAAATGGTCGTGCAGATGCTCCTCTGCCAGCGAAACGTTCTTGACAGACTTTGCTCGCTTGCCCGATTCAAATTCAATGAATCGATCGATCCAGTACCAACGCATGATCTACGGTCTCAACAGATTCGGCGACAACGGACTTGTGTACTCGGTTTTCATCAACGAACAGAACCCAAACACCACCATTGCCGGACTGTCACCTCCGGCCTGGGTTTGTTTTGGGTTTTTGATCTGTGATTCAATTTCGAGCGATTGCGTCATTTTAAACGAGCGGCGACGAACTTGCAGATCATCTCCACCGTGAACAAGTCAGAAAGCTTTGAGACGAGGGGGTTTGACGCGAAACTATCGATGTCCGCGTGAGGCATCTTGGCTCGCAGCTGGGCTATCCCATCTTCAGTCACTTTGCCATCAGCCACAAATCCGGAATCAGCAGTCGCCAAGTTTTCCGGGAAGAGCTCGCCGCGCGGAATCTTAATATCAAAGTTTTTTTCAAGACGGAAAACGATATCAAGAAAGTCAATCGATTCAGCACCAAGGTCACCGATCAGCGTCGCAGTTGGAGTCACCTCATCGTCGTCTACTCCCAGAGCATCAACGAGTGTTTCCTGAACCTTTTTCAAAATTTCATCAGCAGACGGCATTAACAGTTACTCCCGGTCTCTGCTCATTTTTCAAACGGCAGCGACTTCGATCGCCAGAAAACCCAGTCGGATGCTTCGGACTGGCGACCGTCTCCGAAGCACAACATACGGCGGTGTACAAAACCAAGTTCTGCGACACGCTGAATTCAACGAACGAACGATATCCCCACAGTTCGCCATTGATCTCAGTAAACACAATTGTTGCGAGAAGCGTCAAACTGTTCCAGAGGACGTGGCGTTGAAATCCAGACACATCTGAAAAGATCCCCGATTTACCAGGACTGCGTCTTCGCAAAAACACACCTCTCGGTGAAAATCGCAGGGTACATTTTTCAAATACGAGAATTGTGGCCTCGCGTCACCGAAGACGGTTCTACAAGCCTCCCAGCGTCAATCCGCCATCGACTTTCAGAATCTGACCAGTGACATAGGACGATTCATCCGCCGCAAAGAAAAGCACGGCGTTTGAAATATCGTCCGGACGCCCCAGCCTTCTCACGGGAATCTTTTTCTTGATCTCGTCACCGGCCGCATTGACGACAGCAACCGTCATGTCCGTCTCGATGAAACCGGGAGCGACGGCGTTCGCAGTCACACCGCGGCGAGCCAGTTCTGTGGCGACGCAACGAGTGAAACCTTCCACACCGCCCTTGCTGGCGGCGTAGTTCGCCTGACCGGGATTAGAAACGTCGGCTGCGACGCTGGACATGTTGATAATGCGACCGTAGCGTTGAGACATCATCTGACGCGTCGCGGCCTGACAGAAATTGTACACGCTGGTCAAGTTGGTATCAATTACGTCCTGCCATTGTTGCGCGCCCATAGTTGCCAGCAGTCCGTCTCGTATGATGCCGGCATTATTCACCAAGATTTCAATCTTACCCCATTTCTCGATCACGTCCGCGACAACCTTGTCTGCCGCCGGTTTGGAACGCACATCCGCCTGAATGGCCCATGCTTCATGGCCTTCCGCTGCAAGCGCCGTGACGACTTCGGTCGCTGCTTCTGCATTGGAATTGTAGACGAATGCAACTTTGGCACCGTGGCGAGCCAAAGATTCCACAATCGCGCGACCAATCCCTCGACTGCCACCCGTGACGAGCGCAATTCTGCCCTGAACTGTCATGAATCAAGATCCTCAATGTAAACGAAATACAAATGCAGAAAGCTTGCCGTCCGACCAACGGACTATTGCACGCATTTAATCTGCTCAAACAGTTCCTTCATTGATGCGATCAACCTCGCATCATTGACTGCCATCTGCGGATGGCGAGTTGCAAGATTTTCTTTCGACAACACCAACCTCGCGCTCACAGCTGATCGACCACCAACTGTGCCGGATGCCATGAATTCTGCCGACGAGTCGTCTGCAGATCTCATCGTCGCCGTGACTTCCAGCGTCTGCCCCGGCTTCAGGAAGTTGTTGAATTTCACGGCACGCGCCTGCTTCAACAACAACGCGCTGTATCGAAAATCATCGGTCACTCGAGATAGCCACGCACATGACTGCACTAGGCACTCCACCATCATAACACCAGGTAACACAGAAAATCCCGGGAAGTGATCCTGCAGATATTCCTCCGCCATTGAAACATGCTTGATGGTGGAAATACTTTGACCAGGGACGAGTGACGTAATACGATCGACGAGACAGAACTTCATGGAACAATCGCCTGCAAACCTGAAAAAACCATGGTGTCTAGGAAATCACGCTGACGAATGACGAGCCCGCCGCTGACACCCAACGGACCAGTTTGAAGATTCAACATGGTTTCGGGTATGAACTTGAGCTTGAGCCACGAGGCGTAGCTGTGCTCCATCGAACAAAGCAATCCATATAGTTGTAGTTTCCTTCAGGGAATTTAAGCAGCTTCTGTAGCGGCAGTCTACGAAGTCGACCACGAACCGCAAAATCCGGGGCGATGGAGGTTGAAACAATGTGGAAATTGCGACGGAAAAACGAGGCGTAACAGTAAAATATGGGAAAAAAAACATGGCTAATCATAAAATCTTCCGATCTTTGTGCTGCTTCTGAAAATTCCGTTCACTTTCGGCAATTCTTGCTGGTTTTCGAAAACAGCTTGAGTATTCTGCGTCATTGGCGTGAAATGGGTGGTATTTTCTGTCGGTGTGATGCCACTGAGGTTTTTGGAATTCGCAGTCTGGCTTCGTGTCGGACTTTTTGGTGGCATTTGGTCGTTCAATGATTTTCCTTGGGAGGAGTTAAACAGTATGCGTTTCTTATTGTCTTTGGCAGCAGTAGTTGCCATGACAGCGTCTGCGGACGCTGGTCATTGTCGTCACCGAGTCAGCCGATGCTGTTCCGCACCATGTGCGTCAAGCTGCAGCCCTTGTGGTGCGAGCGGATGCAATTCAGGATCATGTGGTGTTGCTCCATCATGTGGAACATGGGAAACTGTTTCCCGTACCATCATGGTTCCTCAAATGGTAGCGGAGACACGAACCGTGACCGTCAATGTTCCATCGCAGGAGCAGCGACAGGGTACGCGTACTGTTTGCAAGACTGTCTATGACAGCCAGGAACAGTCCTACACAGTGATGGTTCCTTCTACAGAACAGCGCGAAGCAACTCGCACTGTCTGCAAGACGGTTTGCGAGCCTAAGGAAGAATCCTATACCGTCATGGTTCCATACACAGAGCAGCGCGAAGCAACTCGTACTGTCTGCAAGACGGTTTCCGAGCCTAAAGAAGAATCCTACACAGTAATGGTTCCTACTACAGAACAGCGCGAAGCAACTCGCACTGTCTGCAAGACGGTTTGCGAGCCTAAAGAAGAATCCTATACAGTGATGGTTCCCTACACAGAACAGCGCGAAGCAACTCGTACTGTCTGCAAGACGGTTTGCGAGCCGAAAGAAGAATCCTACACAGTAATGGTGCCAACGACAGAACAGCGCACCGGGACTCGTACGGTTTGCCATCAGGTTCCAGTAACGAAGACTCGCACTGTGTGCGAAGATCAGGGTCACTGGGAAGAGAAGGCCGTTGAGTGCGGATCCAACAACTGTGGTTCAGCCTGCGGTGGCTGTGCTCAGGCTTCAAGCTGCTGCGGTGCTGTTGTATCAAACTGTGCTCCACAGACTTGCCGTGTTTGGGTTGCCAATCAGGTTCAGCGGACTGTTGAGTATACCGCTTACGAATCTCAGCAGTCTCAGGAAACCTACACGTACAACGTCACGGTTTGCAAGCCAGAAACCAAGACACGCACAGTTAACGTTTCTCGTCAGGTTTCAGAGCAGGTTCCTTACACCTACACTGTGAACCTGTGCAAGGCAGAAGCCCGCACTCGTACGGTTCAGGTTGCTCGCCAAGTTTCAGAGCAGGTTCCTTACACCTACAGCGTCACAGTTTGCAAGCCAGAGACCCGTACTCGTACGGTAAACGTTTGCCGCCAGGTTTCAGAGCAGGTTCCTTACACCTGCACTGTGAACCTGTGCAAGGCAGAAGCCCGCACTCGTACGGTTCAGGTTGCTCGTCAGGTTTCAGAGCAGGTTCCATACACCTACAGCGTGACGATCTGCAAGCCAGAAGCACGCACTCGTACAGTTCAGGTTGCTCGTCAGGTTTCAGAGCAGGTTCCTTTCACCTACTCTGTCTGCGTGATGCACCCGGAACAGCGCGAAGTTCAGGTTCAGGTCTGCAAGATGGTTGAACAGGTTGTGACTTCACAGGTCTACCACGCCGCAGCACCAGCGTGTGATGCTTGCCAGGCTGCTCCAGCTTGTGGCAGTTGCAACTAGTTGACTCCATTCGTGACAGTGGGTTCACCACTGAGCCGAATTGAAAACGAAGACACCCCGGGAAGTAATTCCCGGGGTGTTTTTTTGTCGTGAGGTCGGGAAGGAGAGTGGAATCTCAACGACCGCGAATGCAGGAACACCACCCACGCAATCAGCCTCTGTGGCGCAGACTCCGCCGTGACAACGAGAAAACCGAGACCATTACCAGGTTTCAGCCCCAAAGATCTTTGAAATCTGAAGTTTCATTTGTTGTGTTGGGCGGAAAGCGTACGATTCCAGCGGGCAGTGCTCTCGAAGAGCTTTGGAACTACGGTTGAAATACAGACTTTAGCCCGCCCAGTTGCGGCTTGAAGACTGTGATCCAGCCTTAGCAGACTCGCTCCTGATCTCACCGTCTGAAACTGTTCTCAGCCAAGTCACTGTTGCCCCGCCGGCTCCCTCCGTCGGAAATTCACAGTTTGCGTTTGCCATGAATATTAGATCATCACAACCAGCACTCGCCTGTTTCCAGCGCACAATTGTTGCCGCCGTGGTTGTCCTGCTGTCGGCACCGGTACAGTCCGTCGCTGCTGACGATGCACCCGATTTTTTTGAGCAGCGTATTCGACCGATGCTGCTGGAGAATTGCATCGAATGCCACGGCCCGACCAAACAGGAAAACGGGGTTCGGCTTGATCGCCGAGAAGACGTCCTCAAAGGCAAGGCTGGCGATGCATGGCTGATCAATCTTGAGGCACCGAGCGAAAGTCGATTGTTGAAGGTGCTGCATTACGATGACGGCGACACTCAAATGCCGCCGTCCGGAAGGCTCGAAGATGAGCAGCTTGCATACGTCCTAGAGTGGATTACCAAGGGAGCGGTGTGGCCGGAATCGGCTCACCTAGAAGGCGAAGCAATACGCCGCGCTGAACGGTGGCGAGAACACTGGGCCTTCATTCCTCCCGTGATGCCGGACCTGTCCGCATTGACCGAAAACGAAAACCCGGTCGATCATTTTGTGAGAGCTCGACTGGCGACAAAAAATCTGAACTTGTCTCCCGCCGCCGCACCACGAATTCTCGTCCGAAGATTGTCGTATGCGTTGCTCGGACTTCCGCCGGAATTGAACGACCTTGCCACCGCCAATGCCGCCGCCACCAACGGAACGCTGGCTGCCTGGAAATCGGAGTACATCGATCGCCTGCTTGCATCGCCGCATTTCGGCGAACGCTGGGGCCGCTACTGGCTGGACATTTCACGGTACGCCGACACGAAAGGCTACGTGTTCACCGAAGACCGCGAATACCCGGATGCATGGCGATTTCGCGAATGGGTGATCAAGGCCATCAACGATGATATGCCATACGATGAATTCCTGAAACGACAGTTGTCTGCAGATCGCATGTCTGGTTCCGACGATCCCGCCCAATTGGCTGCGATGGGATACCTTACGCTGGGCCGCAGATTCCTGAACAATCCACACGACATCATCGATGACCGCATCGACGTCGTGACTCGAGGCATGTTGGGACTCACCGCCACCTGCGCGCGATGCCACGATCATAAGTTCGATCCGATCCCGACCGCCGATTATTACTCACTGTATGGCGTCTTTGCGTCGTCCGATGAGCCGAAGAACGAGCCATCGACGCTGCGACTTGTGGACCGTGCCAGTCCGGTTGAGCCTGTGATTTTTCAACGCGGCAGTCCGGGGAATCGCGGCGATGCTGTTCCTCGTCGATTTCTGACGGCCCTTTCTGCCCCTGATGCACCGTTGTTTTCAGATGGCAGCGGCAGGCTGGAACTCGCAAATTCTATTGCCAATCGCAACAACCCTCTCACGGCGCGCGTGGCTGCGAATCGCGTGTGGATGCACCTGTTTGACCGGGGGCTCGTGGATTCGCCGAGTGACTTCGGAGTACGAACCGATCCACCAACGAATCCCGAATTACTCGACTATCTGTCAATTACTTTTATCGACCATGAATGGTCGATAAAGTCGCTTATTCGACAGATCGTTACATCGGAGACCTGGCAGCAAAGATCCGATCGCCGCGTCGATGCCGAAGCGGTTGATCCCGAGAATCGATTGTTTGCCCGCATGAATCGAACGCGGCTGGACTTTGAGGCGCAGCGTGACGCCGTGCTGGCAGTGGCTGGACGTCTTGATCCAGCAATCGGCGGCAAGTCGGTGGATGTGACGACGGACACAGGCACCGGGCGACGCACAATCTACGCCCGCATTGACCGTCAGAATTTTCCAGGGCTGTTTCGTACATTCGACGTCGCCAGTCCCGATGCGCACGCGGCAAAAAGGTTTCAAACGACTGTGCCACAGCAGGCGTTGTTCCAGTTGAACAGTCAATTCATCATGGATCGCGCAATGGAAATCTCCAAGGCGAGTGAATCGGCAGAGAGTTCCGGCGATCTGACGGGGCGGATTCAATTACTCTTTCAGACGGTGCTTCGGCGACAACCCACGCCAACGGAAATGTCTCAGACGGCTGCGTACATAGAGGAGCTTCAAGCAAATCAGCAGAAGTCAAATGGACTCACGGGGTGGAGCTACGGTTACGGCGCAATAAATGAAGCACAAGAGGCAGTCACGGCGTTTTCAAAATTTCCGTCAATGAAGGATGGCACATTTCAAGGCGGGGAGAAACTGCCCGACGAGAAACTCGGCTGGGCATCGTTGAATCGTGGCGGAGGACATCCAGGCGGAACATTGTCGTTGTGTGCGATTCGACGATGGACGGCGGACAGCGATTGCCAAGTCTTCGTCAACAGTGTCGTGATTCACACAAGTGAAGAAGGCGATGGAGTGCGTTGTCGAATCGTATCAACTGGACGTGGCGTCATGAACGATGGCACGGCGCACAATTCGACGGCTACCGGAAGCGTCGAGACTTTTGAAATCAAAGCCGGAGAGCATATTGATTTCGTGGTTGATTGCCGATCCAACGGATCTCACGATTCATTCCAATCGGCCATCATGGTGACGCAGTTTGTCGGCAACAGGATACAGCGAGTCTGGAAGTCGGAAGATGACTTTCGCGACAACCCCGGTGCCGCTCGCCTCGGCGCGTGGCCACAACTTGCTCAGGCATTGCTGCTGACGAACGAGTTTATATTTGTGGATTGACCCTATGAATCTCGCAACCCCAGAGCCTGACTCTTCTCCCATCGCCATCGGTCGTCGCGGCATGCTGACGCGCTGCGGCATGGGATTTGGTTCGATGGCGCTTACCGGAATGTTGAATGCTGACCTTGCACAGTCTGCCCTTGGAGCAGAATCATCGAATCCGATGCTGCCGAAGCCAGCTCAGTTTCCATCAAAGGTCAGACACGTCATTCATTTGTTTATGAACGGCGGTCCCTCTCAGGTAGACACATTTGATCCGAAGCCGGAACTTCAACGTCGCGGTGGACAGACGATTTCGGACGGGAATCTTAAAACCGAACGTCCGACAGGAGCGTTGTTTCCTTCGCCCTATCGCTTTCACCGCTACGGGCAAAGCGGCATCGAAGTCAGCGAATTGTTTCCGCATATAGCGCAGCATGTGGATGACATGGCCATTATTCGTTCCATGCATGCCGATGTGCCTAACCACGAACCGTCACTCCTGTTGATGAACTGCGGCGAAGCGAGGTTGGTTCGGCCAAGCATGGGATCGTGGCTGACCTATGGTTTAGGAGCAGAAAATCAGAACCTGCCGGCATTTGTTTCTATGTGTCCCGGTGGTTATCCAATTCAGGAGTCGCAGAACTGGCAGAGCGGATTCCTGCCAGGCGTGTATCAGGGCACCTATGTCGATACGAAGCATTCCGATATTGAAAAACTGATTGAGAACATCCGCAACGATCGCATCACTCCGAAGGATCAGTCCCTGCAGCTTGGTTTGCTGCAGTCGCTCAATAGACAGCATCTGGCCGAACGCCCGGGTGACTCACAATTGGAATCACGAATCCAGTCGTTCGAACTGGCGTTTCGAATGCAGACCCAGGCGACCGATGCGTTCGATATTTCTCGCGAACCGAAACATATTCGCGACATGTATGGAGACGGTGTGCAGGCCCGGCAGATTCTGATCGCTCGGCGCCTCGTAGAACGCGGCGTTCGGTTTGTGCAGGTATGGCATGGGGAAGGGCAGCCGTGGGACAATCACGACGATATCGAAGTGAACCACCGTCGCCTGGCTCAACAGTGTGATCGAGCCATCGGTGCGTTACTGACGGATTTGAAACAGCGCGGTCTGCTGGACGAGACCCTCGTGATTTGGGGTGGCGAATTCGGACGCACGCCGGTTGTTGAGCTTCCTCAAAAGGGAGCAAACGCCGGCAAGATCAATGGCCGCGACCACAATCACTGGGGCTTCACGATGTGGATGGCAGGCGGCGGAGTGCGCGGTGGCTATGTCCATGGCGCGACTGACGAATTTGGCTTCCGTGCCGTTGAAAACAAAGTCCACGTTCACGATCTTCATGCCACAATCATGAAACTGGTCGGTTATGACCATGAAAAGTTCACGTATCGTCACGCCGGCCGCGATTTTCGACTGACCGACGTCCATGGCAAGGTTGTTGAAGAGCTGATCGCATAGGAAAGCCCGGCGAGCGGCATGCGTCGGGGTGCCGGAACGACTCCAATGCCTCTGGCGCTGGAAAAGGCTCAAAGGAATTCCGGCGGACATTGTTTCAGTGCAGGTAGAAGTTCAGGTTGCACGTATTGTCTGGAACACACTAACGCCTTGGATTCATCGACATTTTGTGTCGAAAAATGAACGGTTCGCCCGCGACTTCATATCCCTGCCGCATTGCGATATTCATCACAAGGCCGATGCCGGCATATGTGGAGATCAGACTGCTGCCACCGTAACTGCAGAGCGGCAGCGCCGTACCGGTGATTGGTAGCAGTCCGACTGTCATCCCTGTATTCAAAAGCGTCTGGACGACAATGAGCGTCATGACTCCGACACAGACAAGTCTGCCATACGGTTCGCGTGTACGCCGTGCGACCTGCAGACCTTTCCAGACCAGTACACAATAGAGCAGCAGCACAACGGCACACGCGGGAAAGCCGAAACGTTCACCAATCATCACGAAGATAAAGTCCGTGCGTGAAGCTGGAAGTTGCCATGCCGTCGGATCATCGATCGGAGGTTCTTCCTGATAAATGCTGCCCCAGTAGCCTCCAAGAGCCAATATCTGCTTTGATTGATGCAGATGAAACCCATCACCGGCCGGCGCGGAGCCTCCGTCGCGTTGCGTAAATACCGACACGATTCGCGACTGCTGCTCGGGACTCATTTGAGTCCACAATAGCGGCAGGCAGGCGAGGCCGGGTAATGCAGCTGCGGCGAGATGTTTCGTTCTGGCACCTGCGGCAAACAGCATTGCATAAAGAACAGGAAGAAACAGCAGCGCTGTATCCATATCCGGCTCGCGCACAATAAGCAGCATCGGGAAAAATGCCATCAGCAACGGCGGCAACAGTCCTGCGATGGTCCGTTGACTTGATCGATGCATCAAATACGCAGCCAATGCCATGATGTAAGCGAGCTTTGCTGGTTCGCTGGCCTGAAAGTCGAACAACCCCAGCGGAATCCACCGCCGCGATCCGTTGATCGGCGGCATGAACAGAGTCACAGCCAACAGGAACAGCGTTGCGAGAAAAAACAACGGACTGAGTTGGCTTAGTAGTCGATACGGAATCATCAGCACTGCAAGCATGGCCAGCAGTGCGAGGAATAACCAGACAATCTGCCGTTCGACAAGTTGCGTTCGACCGTACAGTTCATCGGCTCGAACAAGTCCGCACAGGCCTAAAACAGTGATCGCAAGACAGACAATGAGCATCGTCCATGGAAATTGTCGAAGCCACGACGTCACGCTGTGAAATCCTTTCTTCAGTAAGTTCACTCATTCTGCGAGGATCGAGACAAAGCGCTAGGGCTGCAGAATGTGCTTGCCGTTTTCGAACTGTTTGTGACAGGCATTGCAGTTGTTGAGCATCGTGGTGTAGGCCGTTGTCGCAGCTTCGAAATTCTTCTCTCGTGCGGCCTTGTACAATGCCGCACCATGGGTCTTTGATGCGGTAGCATGTTTGACCCAGTCTTCACCGTGTTCATCCGGCTTCCGAGCAAACAGCAGGTTGCAACTTTCAGCAAGGATAAGGGAATCCGATTTCACAGCCTTCCATCCTTTGTTGTCGGTCGGAGCGGCCGCCATACTGGCTTTGAGTCGCAGGTAAGTCGGCTGAAAAACGTACTCCATAAATTCATGCATACTGTCTTCGACCGGTGCGGCATCGTCGGTCGTGAGGACTGGCGCATACCCGGCTTTCGCATGATTGGGCGTTGAACACGTATAGCCCAGGGCAACGATAGCGACGAGTGCAGCGAAAATTGAACTGGCGAATTTCATATTTCAGATCCTTTGGTGTCATTGATCAAAGTCTCAATCCCAAGGGTATACTACACGAAGGGGCGTGAGTTTCACAAATCCATGAGTTTTCAACAGGGGCGGTCAATCCTGACCCACGATTAACCTTTCTTCACAGCCGGGGCAGACAGCGGATCTTCGGGCCATGCATGTTTTGGGTAGCGGCGTTTGAGTTCTTTTCTGACATCGGGATAGGTGTTCGCCCAGAAGCTTGCAAGGTCGTCTGTGACCTGTTGTGGCCTCATGTTCGGGGCCAGCAGGTGTAGCAGCACCGGAATGCGTCCGCTGGCGATCCGGGGCGTCTGCTGAAGTCCAAACACTTCCTGAATTCGAACGGGAAGCACTGGAGGACGTCCAGTCTCATACACCAGTCGAATGCGACTGCCGCTGGGGACGTTCATGCGTTCCGGGGCTTCACGCTCAATTGTCTGCACCACGGAATAGTCGAGCTTCGATTGCAACACTGCAAGCCACGCGGCTGCCTTGAGTTCTGAAAACGCACGTCGTCCATGACAGAGATCACGAAGGACTTCCTTCATCATCGCGTCGTCGAATGGTGGCAGTGTGAGTTCAGGCATCCAATTCCGGAGACAGCGACCGCGGGCCACAAAGCTGCGGAACTCATCGTCGTCGTGCGGCATCAGGACTTCCAGCTGACTTTGAGCTGCCTGAAACAAGACGTCCGCTGCGGCGACCGGATCGATAATCGACGTGGGTGTCTCTTCCAGTACCAGATCATCAAACGAAATGCGCCGCCGTGCGACCACCTGCTTCTGCGTCGGATGAAAGAACAATTCATCGCGGATACAAATCAGTGACTCCGGCAACCATTCTCGCAGCACTTCCGACGCCTGACGAACAGTGGCATCTGATCCCGCTCCGTCAATATCAACGCACAGGAACAGCGGCGATTTCTGGACTGCGGACCGTGATCCCAGGCGAACACCTCGACCACCAACCATCAGGCCCTTGTCTCCGGCCACATCACGCCGCTTCGCAACTCGATCTGGAAACCCGGCAACCAGTGCCCGCAACAGAGCTTCATCCGGATTGTCGCACGTCACTGCGTCTTGCTCTATCGATCGATCAGCCGTCACGGATTCATCACGCAGCACCGACATCAACTGCTTCGCGACCTGAGTCAACGTCTTCACCGCACTGCGATTGATTTCTCCGCAGCACGAATGACTTTGTCCGGACGCCAAATAATCTTCGACAGCGTACAGGCGATCGATCACATCTGAACGCGACTGATGAATGACGGTTGTTCTGATCGGCGCGCCGCGTTCAGGGCGATGATCGCGTTGGCCGCGAAGAAACGGATCGCGCTCGGACAGCAGGGCTGCCATGAGTGCAGCTCGGTCTGACTGGCCAAACCGTTGTGCTTCCACCAGCAGCCGGGCAATTCGCGGCGAGACGGGAAAACGCACAAGCCGTCGTCCCAGGCCGGTAATACCGCTATCGTCAATCGCTCCCAACAGCCTCAGGAGTTTTTGGGCATGTTCAACCGACGCCATTGGCGGAACTTCGAACCACGGGAATGCTGCAATGTTGGTTTCGCCCCAGTCATAAAGTCGCAGGACAGCGGAGGACAAATCAACCCGATGCAGCTCGGCGACATCGAAATCCGGACGGCGGCGCTGCGTTGCTTCTTCCCATAATCGCAGACAGAGGCCCGGCTTCGTTCTTCCCGCCCGACCAGCACGCTGGTCTGTCGATGCCTTTGAGATGGGCAAGAGTTCCAGACGATCCAGTCCGATATCCGCGTCGAATTGCATCTGGCGCGCCAGACCAGTGTCCACAACGGCTGTGACGCCTTCAATTGTCACAGACGTTTCGGCCACGTTGGTCGATAAGACAATTTTTCGCTGATCACAAGGAGCCAGCACGCGATCCTGATCTTCGGGTGTCATGTCTCCATACAGCGTGAACACGGCAAGATTATGACGTCTGAGCAATGGTTCCAGTTCGCTGCGTGTTCGCATAATTTCACCGACGCCGGGAAGAAACACGAGCACGTCGCCATCCGTCTGCTGCATTACCTGTTCGATGCCGTTTCTCGCCAGTTCTGTGATTTGTTGACGTTCGACCCGGCGGAGGTAATCGATCCGAACCGGATACAGCCGTCCTTCGCTTTCGACGATCGGACAATCGCCGAGATAGCGGGCGATGCCAGCGGGATCGAGTGTTGCTGACATTGCAACAATCTTGAGATCCGGGCGAACGGTCTGCTGGACTCGCCGCGCCATAGCCAACGCGAGATCACTGTCTAGGCGTCGTTCATGGAATTCATCAAAGACAACCACGGCGATTCCATCCAGAAACGGATCATCCTGAAATCGCCGCAGCAACACACCTTCGGTTACCACCAAAATCCGCGTGTCGCGGCTGACAGATTCGTCGAAACGAACTCGGTAGCCGATTGTCTGTCCGACACGTTCGTCGCGCTCAAACGCCATTCGCCGAGCAGCCGTGCGAGCTGCAATGCGGCGCGGTTCCAGCATCACGATCTGCCCGTGCTGTTTCGACAGCGTCCGCAGGATCTCTGGCGGCACGCGAGTCGTCTTGCCTGCACCTGCCGGAGCCCGCAGTACGACGGAATCTGATTTCTGCAATGCAGCAACGATTTGAGGCAGAACGGCATCGATGGGAAGTGAATTCAACATATTGAAACAGGACGTACTTCCTTGCCGTGAAGCCCGCAGGATGCCAGACTGCGAAAGTCGCTGAAGTCTTCGATTGAAGGCGATTTTAGCGTCCCCTCGTCGTTTCAACAGTCAATTTGTTCAGTAAGGTCAGTTTCATGAGCCAGCCGTTTGGATCGAATCACGATGCCAATAATCCTTTTTCACCACCGCAGGATATGCAAAACGAGGCGTCACAACGCCCGACATCAAAACCCACAATGGCGACGGTGTTTGGGATTCTGAACCTTGTCTTCGGTGCGATGTCACTGCTCGGTCAGGGATTCGGACTCATCATGATCCTGTTCCTGCGTGAAAAATTTGAAGAAATCTCCAAACAACCTATTCCCATGCCTAGTCCATGGCAATGGACTGGAACGGGAATTCAGATGCTGCTGACATTCTGGTTGATCTATAGCGGCATCCGAGTGTTCAGCGGCACAATGTCAGGCCGCAGCGCGTTTCTCGCGTACTGTGTGGGATCACTGCTCATTCGACCGTTCATCGTGGCGATCAATCTGTTCGCGCAGCACGAACAGATACAGCAGCAAATGGCGGCTGGCGGCGCTCAGATACCACCCGCAGCGGTAATTGGGATTATTGTGGGGGCTGGTTTTTTTGCTTTGGTACTCGCGGAAATCTACGAGGTCGCTGGTTTCTTTGTCATGCGATCAAAAAGCGTGATGCAGCAGTTCCAGGCATGGGACGACGTCGTCAATAGCCAACGCAGCAATCAAACCTTCAATTTCAATTGACAGGATAACGCTCATGCAGGCTGCATGGCGCCAATGACTTCCCGCAGACGGCCACGAGCGGTGTGCAGTCGTCGCTTGATCGTTCCGATCGGGCTTTCAAACTGCTCGCTCATTTCCTTCAGCGACGAACCTTCAAAATAGAAGGCCCACAAAGTTTGCCGGTCTAAATGGCCGAGCTGGTTCAGTCCTTCGCGAACCTGTTCGATGTTTTCCTGTCGAATCATTGCAGAAAACGGAGTGTCTTCGGTCTCCTGCATTCCATCGAAGGACTGAGGTTCCACGCAGGTTTCGTTTGGTCGCCGAATGGCCCGATTGATCGACAATCGAACGGCGATCTGGCACAACCAGCCGCCGAATCGTTCGGCTTCCTGCAACTGAGGCAGTTTACGGAATGCTCGCAGAAAAACTTCCTGCACGACTTCATCCGTTTCTGCAGTGTTGCGCAATCGCTGCATCACGATCCCATAGATCCGGGACTGAAACAAAACGACGAGATCGCTGAACGCATCTCGATCGCCAGACTGAGCTCGCAGAACAAGTGGTGTGAAAGAATCAGTGATCATTATGTCAGACTCCAGTCTGAAAATCACGTCGTTGCAATCGATGGATCGCCAGTGGCGGAAATCGAATGTGGCGTGAATGGACGTCGCAGGAACAGCCGTGAGTCGTGAGGAATGAACGCCGGGGAAACAGCGAAAACCTCGGAAACTCACACGAAGAACATGGAAAGCACACCGTGTGCGATCCATTTCGAGCGGTTCGAGCAGAAGAAGTTTGAATTTCGTCCTGAGGACGGGAGCTGGCTGCCCCTTAACTTCTGCCGCAGATACCGGTCAGACAACCTAGGCCTTGATTCAAGGCCTGCTCCGGGTTTTCGAGTAATCTCGAAAGGGAGCGGCTGAGCGAACTGAGACAGCGGTCGGAGATATCTCCGCAACACTGTTTCGAATCGCTCGCCTGGTGTCCGTGCAGAGAACGCCAACGCATCACATGCGCTATGCTTTCCTGCTTCGGTACCACTGCAAATCCTGCGGGGGAGGCAGAACGGACGAACAGCTTGGCAATGACAAGAGCCGCAATGGCGATAGTCGATGCGATCAGAGCTTGAATCGTTGTGTTCAGCAGCATTGTTCTGCCCCCAGAATTGGTCCCGCGTCCATTTCCAGTCACTGTCACTGCAAGTAACACTGAGACTGAGTCCGGTATTTCGGTCCATGTGAATCGTCGCACATCCGCGACGCAAATGAGTCAACAACAACTATTGTTGCCGACAAAAACACTTTTCTAAATTCGGCATTCGTGACGTTTTCGGCTCTTTCCAAAGTTTTCCGAGACCGCCTTACCGAACCTTCCGTAGATCCCTTGACGCACGATCATCTGAGATGGTTCGCAAGAACTCCTCAAGATCCAAGAAATTTTTCAAGAAACACCAGGAAACATGATTATCGTGGCATTCTCCTTTTTAGCCGGTTGCACAGAATCCAAACGCGGTTGGTGCATAATTCGTTTAATTTCGACGCATCGCCGTGAACTTGGCGCAATAAAACCCTGTCAGTTCTCGTGAAATGCCGCCCAAGTACTTGGCAGCAAGGTTTTTGGACGATAATATACCCGCCACGCTCCTATAGCTCAGTTGGTAGAGCAACTGACTCTTAATCCGTAGGTCGAAGGTTCGAGTCCTTCTGGGAGCACTGAACGCCACCCCTTAAGCCTTTGCTTGGGGTGGCGTTTTTCGTTGGTTTCGCTGGAGAAACCACTGTTTCCGAGCCGTTTCGCCCCTGTGCTGAGTCCGGTTTTGTCACGACTTGTCCCTTATTGTTTTGCACCACTTCGGGGTGATTTGCACCACCGGGCGCACCACCGATGGCTTGTTCGAAATGCCCATCGGTCACCCGCAGGTAGTGGCGACTGGCAACGGTTGGGGAATTTCCCAGCCACGCGCAAACAACGTGGGTTGGAAAAGAGTTCTCCAATTCCGTCTGACGACTGGCCCGACAATTTCGAAACAGGCTCGGCCACGGTTCCAAACCAGCCTTGCGAATGATGCGGCAGAACTGAGTCGCCAGGTTACCGGATTTCAGACGGTGGGTTTCCACAACAAACCGGCTGCCGTCAATCCGTCCCGTCCCATCCGTTGCGGCCAAAAGTGCTTCCTCGAAGTACGGGCGCAGCTCGGGGAAGACTGGACAAACGCGGGATGCCTTCCCGACAAAGTGCTCCGTCTTCGGTGATTTGACCGTAAATCGGCCTCGTTCGAAGTTAATTGCCGACCATTTCAGAGCGAAGATTTCCGACGGCACACGCACGCCCCCGTAGCACGCCAGAGCGATAATCAACCGCCACTCGGCATCGGGAGCCATTGCAAGGCATCGTGAAACGATTTCCGGCGTCACTGTGAAGTCTCCGGTTTCGTCATGTGTCACATTGCAACGCATATCCGAGAACGGGTTGAACTCAATCAACCCCTTTCGGTCTGCCCGTTTGAAGAACAGCTTCGCCACGGCAGCCATTTTGCGGCTGGTGTTCTCGTTCAGCTTCGACCGAAGATGCAACGCCCATTCATCGGCATCGCCCCGAGTGATCGAATCCAACCGGCGTTCAGCCCCGAAGAACTCAATCAGGAAATGGCGGGACCGACTGTAGATTTGCTTCGTGGCGGGTTTCACGTCGTGACGGCTGGTCACCCAATCGTCGATGAACGTGGCCAACGTGGGCGCAGTCAGTTCCGTGTCGGCCTGTTCGATTGTAATCAACCCCAGCGCAGCCAAACGGCTCTGAAGTTCCTCACAGAGCCCCGCCACCCATTGGGCGGTTTCCGGGCGTGCCGTGGAGTTGTATTTGGCAGCGGTGTTCAAATCTTCCACGTACATTGCAAAACGTGTTGCGTAGTCATCGTGGACGTGGCCGAGCCGAATACTCTTACGTTTGCCCTCCCCATCCTTGAACCAAATCCTTGCACCCTTTTTGTCGCGTGTCACAGTTGCCATCAGTCTTTCCCTTTCCCACGAACAACGATTTCCAACCCCAGGTATTCCGCCAACGCATCAAGCGCCGACAATGACAATCCTTGCCCCGCAGCGAAGCGGCACAACTGCGGTTCATTCAACCCCGAGTTCTTAGCCACCCGGTAACGAGTTTCCCCGCAATCGGCCAACGCGGCCCGAATCTGATCTGTCAGTGTCTTTGGCCTGTCTTGTTTCTTTCCCATGTGATCACTATACCCTTTACTTCTATTCGTCACAAGTAACGTTTGGACATTCGCCATTGGTTTTCAGGATTTCAACTTCCCGACAACGCCCCGGCGGTCGATGAATTCTCACCAACCCCGCAGCCTGTAACCGTTCCAGCGATCGCGATGCCGACCGGGGAGCCACGCCGAAACGATTCATCAGTTTGTGAGTGAAACGCACGGTAGACGATCCTTGCAACCCAGATTGATACACGAGAGCCAACGCCACCACCAGCGGAACACGACCGGGAAGACTGAACACCCCATCGAGCCACGCCATAGGTATCGGGCCACGAATGAACGGTTCGAGTTGTCGGGGAATCCGTTTGCGGCCACGCTTCAACGTTCGGGGCGAATCCCCAGCGCCACCAGCAACCGCCCCGGATCCCGGTGGAATTCTGAACGCTTCGATTCCGTTCCCATCGTCCACAATACACCCCATTCATTTATACAAAGAGACTGAAACCCAAAGAGACTTATTATGAGACTGGACGGGGTAGCCACCGGTGGCAACTCTCCCCGGCCACCGGTGGCAAGGGTAGGATGGCCATCGGTGGCAAGGGTCCTTTCCGGATCCCGGCCCCATTGCGCTGGTATTCGGCGGCGTGTTTTTGGCGCACATCAGAAAATTGCCCTCGGTTGGTTGGTTGGTTCCATCACCGGACTCTGCCGAATCAGGTCGGCTAATATCCCATTCACCCGGTCCCACATCACAACCCCGCGTTCATCTTCGTAGCGGTCGGGATACACCACCACCTCGGCGTCGGTTCTCAGTTCAAACCCATTGAGAACAATTCGCCCGGCCTCACACATCGCAGCCTGAGTTTCCGCCACCACGGCGTCGATATCATCCGCCGACCCTTCCACCATCACAGCGTCGTGAATCGGAGCCAACAACCGGATTCCGCATTCGACAATCAGACAACACGCCAAACGCAACATTTCCGCCCCGTTCGCCTGACATGGGAAGTTCGCCAGGCTTCGCGGGTTCGCATCCGGCCCGACGCACAAATTCCAGCCGAACACGGTATGTAACCGTCGAAACAACATCGCATGGTCAACGGCACCTTGCGACCATCGCCAGTACGCGGGGTATGTGTGACGATGCAACCGCAGCAACTCACGCCCCACGATCTCCGGTTCCCCGAGCGAAGCGGCCAACGACTGTTCCCCCATGCCATACTGCACTGCCAACGCGCACACCTTGAACCGAGTCCGTTCGGTGGGGTGGCTTTTCTTCGTGGCATCCTGCGGCACGGCTCGGGCCTGTTTCGCAAACGTCAAATACGGATCCCCGCTTGAGTACGCTTCCATCATTCCGGCGTCACCGGACAACGCCCCGGCAATCGCGAATTCCTGTTGAGACCAATCCACGTAGGCAATCGCCCGGCCCGGCTCCGGCTTTATCAGACTCCGCAACCATGCCGACGGGCCGAAGATGAATTTCGAAGTGCTCGGCTGGTTCCTTCCCGTTCGCGCCGAATACGGCGACAGCAAACACCGGTTGCGGCCATCAACCCCAACAGCCAGTTCATTCAAGCGCAACTGGCCCAACGTGTGACGAAGTTCGCGAATCGGCCCAACTTGCTGCGGGTAGCGCTTCGCCATTTGCCGGAACGTCTCATCGTCCAGAGCCAACGCCCCGGATTCCAACCGCGGCCACGGGATCCCATTTGCCATAAGATACGCGGCCCACCTATCGGCCTTGAACGTCATCGGACGAACATCGGTTGCCGTGTCACCACCCCGAACCACGATTTCCGCAGCTTCCCGTAGAATCTCGGGTGAGTGTTTCGGCAGCACAGTATCGCGGTCATCTCGCAGCACATCCCACAACGCCCCGGCGTAGTCGGGGGCGTCGGCGGTCGTGTCGGATTCGTACCCGTGGCCGATGCCAAGTTCCGGGTGAGTCCCCGCAAGTTCCCGAGCGCTTTCATCGAGCCCCGGCCACGTCGAATAATCCTTGCCCTTATCTTCCCAACGATTCAACCGGTTTGACGTCAACCGCGTCGCACTCCGCGCCGAACGCTTGGCATTTAAGAACGCCTGTTCGGATTCGCGGTTCTGATTCCAAACCATCACCGCAGCGTCGGCCAGTTCGTGCGGGTCGATTTCCCGTTCAGCGGCCACTGCGGCCACCGCTTGCCCGAATTGGGTGGAAGGATCGAACGCCGAATTGGTCGGCACGTACACGCCATAATCGGCATCGACGGCAGCAATCAGACGACTTTGAATTGCCGTCCAGTGTTCTTGAAACAACGCCAGCTTGTTTGTATCAATTGGAACCCCGTTCGATTCCATTTGAGCCACAGCGGCCATATACCGGCCCCGGTTCAAGGCGTGGGCCAAGTTGATTGTCGGCCCGATCTTCGGCAACAACCGATTCAATGAATCAACGTCCGTCTGGCAATAATCCAGCAACGCCACGCGCTCGGGTTGCGTATACGGGCCACCACGCATCGCCAGTTCGCGAAGTTCCTGTTTCTCCGATGCCTCGATGGCATCGAGCCCAAACCACGCCAGAGCCCCCAGCAATCCACTTCCGCACGGGGTGGATATTCCATTCGTCAGATTGCGGAACTCACAATACAAGTCGAGTACGCGGCACGGCAGCGGCCACCCGTTGGCAATGAAGCAACCGAGCTCCGCGCTGGCGAAGTACGCGACAAACAGCACATCCGGGCCAGTCGGAATCGGGCATTGCTGCGGGCCGGTCGTATCATCGAACCAAACCCGCAGCAACTTACCCGACCGGAACTCACGGGCCACCAGACACAACGGCGTAGGCCGTTCGCCCGGTGGGCACGTGAATTCGAAATCGACCAACCAGATTTCTCTGAATTGGTCTAGCATCAGATCTCCCCCCGCAGTCTCTTAAGGCACGGGTGGGAAAAGTCACTGATGAAACGCCCCTGAAACGCCAACCGTAGAAAGTCGGCCATCTTCAGGTCGGATGGCCACTCCGGCTCCGGCAGCTTTGCCGCGGCGATATACGGCACGTAACAACCAGCGCCCATGTCAGCAACAGATCGCAGCCACTGGTTCTCCGCCAAACGAGCGGCTTCGATTGCTGATTCATGCCACCGGTTCGGCCGGCCATCGGAAGATGGCAGCACCAATGGCCACAGAAACGGCACGGGACTATTCCGCGACACTGCCAACACAAGCGAAGTCGGGGTTACATCGCCAGGCATGGCCGGCCACAAATCCGGATGGACCAGATAAACTTCGCGAGTGTCTTTATCGACAAAACACCCCGTTTCAAATCGCCACTCCGCCCCCGGTCGGACTCGCACAAATTCGTGCTTCGCTGGTTTCCGAGCGGCCACTGTCGTGATCACCGCCTTCACCGCAGTCATGCCAGCGAAGTCCTGCGACAATTTCATTTTTAACAAGTTCGACGGGTCGAATGGGTCGTTTGAAACTGCCGACGGGTGCGGCTCCGGCACTGGTTGCGGTTCCGGCTCCGCAGCTTCCACTTTCCGCTTGGGTTTGCGGGGTGGCGATTTCGGCGGCTCGTGGTTGTCTTCCACATGGGCCGACGTATCTGGTTCGTCATTGGAAGTGGCATCGTCAAAGGGTACACTATTGGTAGACATGAGCTAAGTTCCTTTTCGAGGGCAACGAATAGCCGACGTTTGCGCGTCGGCGGTTTCGTTTTGGGTTTGAGATTGGTCAGAGTGTTTTGAATCATTGGGCCAGTCGAATTCTTGTTGGCCAGTCTTCGGCTTGTAAGTTGTTCCCGGTGGCGTTTCGCCGTCTTCATCCCCAGGCGGCCATCGAGCCAGACACTCGACTACGCGACGATTCCGCAACCATGCGCCAGGGTGGCGGCGTTGAATCACGAGCCACCCCCTTTCCGGTTGGCTTCGAACGTGGCCCGGTCGGGACAACCAGCGGCCAACCATTCCACAATCGTCTGACGCACCCATCGCAAAGACCGAGCGCCAACAACAACCGGTTGCGGCAATTTGCGGTCGTCATTCATTCGGCCAATCGTTTTTGCCGACAACCGCAATTCCCGAGCAATCTCGGCATCGGTCATCGTGAACGGTGGCGGCTCATTCGCGGCCACGGTCGGCTTGGCGGCTGACTGGCCACCACTGGCAAGTCGTGGCCCTTTCATCACATCGCCCGACGGTTTGGTGTGTCGGACGATTTTCAGGGCAGGGCTACCGGCCATCGGCCACCCCCTTTCGCAGCTCCGGCTTTGGGAATCGAATCTTGATTCCGAAGCGAGTAGCCAGCGCGCCCACCGCGGCCCGTTTCAAATTCACATCCCCGACCACATGGGCGGCTCGGGCAATTGCAACCAGTTCGGCAGGGCTATTCAAACTTTCCGTCTTCGACATGGGTTACCCCCTTTCAGTGAAAAACCAGACGGTTCACTGGTAGGGGCGTTCGTTCGCTGTTCGACTGACCAAACGGCGGCGAACAGCAAAGAAAACGGCCCGAGTCCTTGCGGAGGCGGGCCGAAAATTCTTTGGAATTCTTTGCGTTCGTTCGTTCAGTATCTCGTAGAACGTCGTTTGTTGTAGATGTCTTTAGCGGTCTGCTTTTCCTGAAGTGTGTTCTGTGTTTCTTCCCGCAATGACATCAGCCACTTCCAAATGGCGGTTGCGTGAATGCCGCCTTTTGATGGCGTCCTTTCCCATGTTGGAGTAAGTTCGAGTTGCCACCGCTCAACGGTCCATGACTGACACGATTCTTTGTGTTTTTCCATCAAATTGGTCATGTGCGCATTGAGAGACAGTTTCCGCCCTTTACCAATGTCCCCGTGTTTGTCTTGCCTCGATTTATTCGGTTTCTCAAACGCAAGCTCGAATTCCACCTTCCTTGAAAAACTCTCGTACGCGTTGCAAAAATCTTGCCACGCTCCCATCCAGATCTCACAAGGCGTATCGACGAAACGGTTGCCTTTCGTTTTTGCCTCTCGTCTGACCCACTCCAGTGTCAAACGCTCCAATTCTGAAAGTACTTTTAGCGATTCCGCGTCGAATATCTCTGGCCGTTTAGTCAAAGAGTGGCGAAAGCTCTCAAGGAAGTGCGCAAGCCTCATTCGAGACATGTGCATTTCAAAAATGGAATGGCTCCCGGCACGTAAGCTACGAAGCTCGTCTTCAATGCCGACCTTAATTACGCCCCATTCCGATACCGCTTCTCTCGGATTGTGACAGAATTTCGCCCCCCTCTTTGCTAACTCTTTAGGTTCGAATTCCCAGTCGGCTTTCATCGTTCGCCTTTCCCAAAGCGGGCCGGGCCGGGGACCACTCGGGAAAGAGAGTGATCAACCCGGCCTCGCGTTCAGCGTCTTAGTTTCGAACCTGAGAAGCTACCCGTGCCTGCAATCGTATCGAACCAGCGAAGATCTGCAACAATCGCCCCGAGTCACTCCAACGGTCGGTTCATCTGAAGTTCAACGTCGAGTTCCGCAACAAACGTTTGGGTTCTCTTGTCGGCCACTTCCTGCATCAGTCGGGCAATTGTCGCGTCGTCATCTGCACCGTACCAAAATTTGAGCCCTTTGATTTCATGCCGCCAAAGGATTGCGGCTTTCTTCACGCTGGGAGTGGAAGGGTTGCCGGAATTCTCGGCAGCTTCAATGCGTTGAATTGTCGCGATGAACTCGACAACCATCGTGGCGGCAGCAGGCCGCAAAGACGAATATCGGCACGCCGATGAATGTCAGCGGCACCGCAATCATTACGAACAGGATCAGGAGCCGCTCGCCTATTGTCATTCGGTGTCTTCATCTTCAGCAAATAACGTTGCCCTTCTCGGGCGGCGGTTCGCTGTGCTGACGAAGGCGTGTGGCTGGTTGTGCGGACGCCTACGACAACCGCACTGGCGGCGGCGGTTCGTGTCTCCAAAGTTTTTTATCAAAAAATCTGGAGAGTAGCGTGGTGGCTAACCCCGTAGCGTCCGCCCCTCGCGGGGTGGTGGGTCTGGAAAAAAACTTCCCGGATCGACACGCTGTACGACGAAAAACCCCTTATTTCGCTGGGTTTCAGGCGTAGATGAGCAGGGGCCACTGGTTGACACAGCATTATTGCATCTAAAATCATATTGATAACACATGTGTAGTCATGGTGACTACACATTTGCCAGCAGCGTAACGCCGAGTTAGCCCTCGTTACCTTATCCAGCTGACAGGCTGGCGGCCGATGCCGCTCGAAGAACCCCCCGCCCGCTCGCAGATTTTTCCGCAATTCGAATCCAAACGGATGCAGGCCGGAGGGCGAGTTGAATGGTGGCTACCTGCCTCTCAACGAGGCGAGGCGAAACTGCGTCGGTAAGGTGGGAATGATTGTCGGGGTTTCACCAGGCGCATTGCACCGGCGGTTGCACATTGAATCCTGTGATTTCGCACCATTCTTCCCTGTTGAATAGTATCACGCTGTGATCGGAGTACACTCTTTCCCCGGGGGCGGTCGGATCGATGGCCGACCAGGATCGAGTGTGATGATCGAACGGAAACCAGAAACCAGTGCGATCGCGGGTGTTCGACGGACGAAACAAGCAGCCGCCAGTCGTACTTCGGACGTAAACACATGGCAACAAATCCACTGAACCAGAGTGCCGCAGAATCTAGTCCTGACTTCGAAGCGGCGTTCTGCCTGGCAGCCGACAGGTTCCGGAACGATATGGACCCAGCGGAGTACAGGCATGTGGTGCTGGGGCTTCTGTCTTTGAGATCTCTGTCGGCCGTGTGCCACAGACGCAACGCAGTGGCCACGGAAGATTCAGACGACTCAAACACTGCAAATGACTTTCTGGTGCCACCAGAGGCACGCTGGACGCATCTGCAGGCCCATGCCGGACAATCCACCATCGGAAAGCTGGTCGATGACGCCATGGCTGCCATGGAACGTGGCAATCCGCAACTCAAAGACGCACTGTACCGGAACTTCGATCCAGTCAATCTCAGCAAATGTCGGCTCGGGGAACTGATCGATCTGATCAGCACCATTCCGACCACGGATGAATCCGGTGATTCAACAAATCTGTTGGCGCGAGTGTTCGAACATTCGGTGATTCATTTCTCTGATGCCGACAGCGGCAGCAGTGGCGAGTACTATACGCCATCGTCTGTCATGGGACTGTTCGCTGAGTACGACCCGTGTTGCGGATCTGGCGGGATGTTGGCTCAGTCGCAATTGTACCTCGACCAGGTCAAGAGCTCCGGTAGTTGCTGGTCAGATGCCACCAATCCATCAGGCGGTGGAGTTGCCAGCAATTGACTCCCATGCTCCAGCGAGTCACACTGCCTGCCACCCTAGTCCGCTTCCACGCCAGTATCCACGGGCAACATGGACAAGAAATCACTCACTGAACGCGATATCTGCACCAAGTTCATAGTGCCAGCGATCACATCAGCAGGATGGGACATTCAGCATCAAGTCCGTGAAGAGCACTACTTCACCGCAGGCCAGGTACTTGTGCGCGGCAAGACTGTCAAACGAGGCAAACGCAAGTTTGCGGATTTTCTGCTGTCGTGGAAACCGAATATCCCGCTGGCAATCATCGAAGCAAAAGACAACAACCACAGCGTCGGCAGTGGCATGCAGCAGGGACTGGATTACGCAGGAACGCTTGACGTGCCGTTTGTGTTCAGCACGAACGGCGATGCCTTCCTTTTCCACGATCGACTGGCGACGTCGGGTACTATCGAACAGGAGCTACCGCTCGACCAATTTCCATCACCGACAGACCTGTGGCAACGATACTGTCAGGCCAAAGAAATCAACCAGACAAAGCTGCCGGTGATCTCGCAGGATTACTACTCGGACGGCAGCGGCCGAATACCTCGTTATTATCAATCGATCGCCGTCAACCGCGTCGTCGAAGCTGTCAGCAATGGCAAGAAGCGAGCATTGCTGGTCATGGCGACCGGTACCGGCAAGACGTTCACCGCGTTTCAGATCATCTGGCGACTGTGGAAATCAGGCACGGCAAAGCGGATTCTGTTCCTTGCCGACCGCAACATTCTGGTCGATCAAACCAAGACCAACGACTTCAAGCCGTTTGGTTCCGCTATGACCAAGATCAAAGACCGTAAGATCGACAAGTCATACGAAATCTATCTGTCCCTTTATCAGGCCGTCAGTGGGACCGACGAAGAGAAGGACATCTACAAACAGTTCTCACGCGACTTTTTCGATCTCATCGTGATTGACGAATGCCATCGCGGCAGCGCCGCAGAAAACAGTTCTTGGCGAGAGATCCTGGACTACTTCAGTTCCGCCACGCAAGTCGGCCTCACTGCCACACCAAAAGAAACCGAAGACGTCTCAAACATTGATTACTTTGGCGAACCGGTCTACACCTACTCGCTGAAGCAGGGGATCGAAGACGGCTTCCTCGCCCCGTACAAGGTCATCCGCATCGACTTTGACAGAGATATTCAGGGCTGGCGACCGCAGGCCGGACAAGTTGATAAGTATGGTCAGCCCATCGAGGACCGCGTCTACAACCAAAAAGACATGGACCGCACTCTGGTTCTGGAAGAACGCACAAAGCTGGTAGCGAAGAAGATCACGGAATTCCTGAAAGCCACCAACCGTTTCGATAAAACCATCGTCTTCTGCGACGACATTGACCACGCCGAACGAATGCGTCAGGCACTGGTCAACGAAAACTCGGATCTGGTCGCACAGAACGATAAGTATGTGATGCGAATCACGGGCGACAACGCCATCGGCAAGGCGGAACTCGATCAGTTCATTCACCCGGAAGAGAAATACCCCGTCATCGTCACCACATCCGAATTGATGACAACCGGCGTTGATGCTCAAACCTGCAAACTGATCGTCCTGGACAAGACGGTTCAGTCGATGACCAAGTTCAAACAGATCATCGGTCGCGGCACTCGCATCAATGAAGAGTATGGAAAGCTGTACTTCACGATCATGGACTTCAAAAAGGCGACCGAACTGTTCGCCGACCCGGACTTCGATGGTGATCCCGTGCAGATCTACAACCCCGGTCCTGACGATCCACCGCTTCCACCGGACGATGAAGACGAAGAATCTGGGGACGAAGGCACAGACGACAGTCCCGACGGAACAACCGACAGCCGCTTCGGGACCGGCGCAGGCACCGGAACCAACACGGGAACCGACGGCGGAAAACCTCGCACGAAATACGTAGTCCACGACGTCACTGTCTCCGTCCTTGCTGAACGAGTCCAATACTACAATGCAGACGGCAAGCTGATCACAGAATCCCTCACCGACTACACCCGCAAGAAGGTCCACGCCGAATACGCCACGCTGGACGACTTCCTGCAGAAGTGGACATCCGCCGAACAGAAAGAGGCGATCGTCGCGGAACTCGAAGAAAACGGCGTTCTGTTTGCTGAACTGGCTGAGCAGGTCGGCAAAGACTTTGATCCCTTTGACCTTGTCTGCCACGTTGCCTTCGACCAGCCGCCCCTGACACGCCGTGAACGAGCCGACAACGTCAGGAAGCGAAACTACTTCGCCAAATACGGCGATCAGGCACGCGCCGTCCTGGAGGCTCTGCTGGAGAA
>CANJQC010000059.1 GCA_947476295.1 Planctomycetaceae bacterium
CTCAACGCGATACAGACGCAGGTCCGCAATGACAAACACAGGAGTTAACCAGTGTGGCAACGCTTCATCTCCGTGGTCCGCAATCAGTCCGTCGAAGAATTCATTCGACACCCGAGGCGTGATCGAAGTAAACAGCACGACAAGTTCGACTGCCTGCTGCCGCGCCAAAGTCTCAACTTCAGCGTTTGACCATTCCCGCATCGTGTACACGCTTGCCGTTAGCCCAAGCGCACCTTCGCCGGTTACTTCAGGCAGCATGTGGTCTTCATTCGTAAGAACTCGCTTGCCGCGAATGAGCTGCAATGCTGAACAGGACTCTTCAGAGTTCCGGTTCTGCGCAAGTTGCAGATCCAGAAAATCAGACCGATTCACCGGAGCAGAAAGAACATCCCGAACCAGCCCCAGCCGCTCGGGCTGGTGAATGATTTCCTGATATACATCACCCTGTGCGATCAAAGTGCCGACAAGCAGAACTGTCGCCACACTGCCAACCGTGTATCGCCATGAACGAGATTCCATCAATCCATCGCGAGCAAATGCAATCACGTCCGCCGTCACAAGCAGAATGAAGGAAAGCAGCGGCAGGATCATTCGCGGCGAAAGGTTGACTGTTGTGGTTTTCTCCAGCCATGTCAGTAATACCATCGTGACGATGAGGTATACAAAACAAGCCGCACGACCAATCGCACAGTCGGCCATCAATCGGAAGAATGTCTTTCGTTGACGCACGAGGCTGTTCAGTACCAGAACGCAGCCGATAATGAGTCCGATCGCGAAAAGCAATTCCGCAGGATGATGTGATTGCAGGTCATTTTCATCCAGCCCTACAAGTCTCGAAAGTGCGTAGTAGACGTGTTCAAGTGTCAGACGCCACGATTTTGTGCTGATCGCCTGAATTCCGCCGCTGACTTCGCCTGCGACGAGCCTGTTTCGAACAAACATCCCGCAAACTATAGCACCGGGAATTGTGAAGAATAGAAATCCCTCACGGACGACCTGTTTCCAGTTCCGAAGGACTCCCGGAGCCATGACGATACCAACGGTCAGCAACCAGAAGACTCCTGCATAGCGCAGTGAACAGGCAATGCCGGCACAAAGACCGGCGAGCAGAAATCGACTCGTCCTGTTCTCCTTTGCAAACAGCAGAATCATGCTGCCAAGCGTAAATGCAACGAACAACGATTCTGTCTGCTTCTCATGAACGTTGTACCAGTTCATCGGAGCGCACTGCCACAACAGCCCCAGCAGCATTGCGATCATCGGTGTTCGCTCCATTCTTCGAGCCGCGAAGAAGATCAGGAGTGGCACGCAGAAGAAACCGCTGAGAGACAGAATTTGAGCGGCTGTTCGAAAGGGAACACCAAGTGAACGAAGTGCTGCGATCATCGACGGATAGCCAAACGGAAAAACTGTCTGTTTTGCAGGCCACACTTGCTGCTGATAGTGCTGTTCGTAGCAGATGAGATCAGTGCTGAAACCATTGCCGGTCAATAGATTCCGTGCAGCACTTGTTGCGTGAGCGATGTCAGGATGCAACGTGCGGTCGTTATCGGACTTCCACAGACAAAACGTCGCAATCAGCGACAGAATTCCTGTCGCAATAAAGGCGTTTCGATGTGCAGGCGACTTTGTCATTGGTATGCAACGATGTGGTTACCGAGACGCACGGAAGGCCAACGCCGCTCCGCTCGCGGCTTTGTCTTCATTGAGCAATTTTCCTTTTGCCGTTCTACCCGAAATCGCCGCCGCATGATCTTTCATCGGAACGATGTCGTGGTGGAGCTTCATCGTGTCGATCATCCATGCGACGATTTCTATCTTCGGTTCTGCAGGACGGCCCATGGCTGGAAAAAATGCCAGGTCACGGTCGTCGTCGCAGCCCATAAAGTCGAGCGGATGCAAGAGCAGCGATGGACCAACACCTGTCGCTCGACAAAGTGTCAACGCCATATGCCAGTAGATCTTCGCCAGTGCCTGCGAGAACTGCGAGAGGTACAGGATATAGCTGGCGTGGATCGGTGCCTTGAACAACGGCATTGTTGTGACGGGAATCTCCGTCAGCTTGCCTTCCGGGAACGCCCATTCGAATGGTCTCAGTGGCCGAAAGCCTTCGCTGAACTTTCCGAAGAGCTGTTTTCGTTCGGCGCGTTGTTCTTTCGTCAGCCGGGTGGACATGAAATAGTACATGCGTGCGAGTGGGCCAAGAAACGTCGGAAATGTGGAGGCGTCGTATTGATAGCCACGGCACATCAGGATTCGCAGCAGCAGATCGCAGAAGCTGAATCCTGGGCCGCGAAATCCGATCGGACACTGTCCGGTGACTCGTTCCAGATGCTCTTCGGTTTTCGCCAGTTCGGAGACCAGTTCCTGCTCCGAATACAAATGCAGCCATGGTTCGTGGTTGAAAGAATGATTCCCGATCTCATGTCCGGCGGCGGAGATGGAGGCGAGTGCTTCAATGTTTTCTTCGCGGGCAGCGTCCTGACCAACGACAAAGACTGTCATCTTCAATTCGCGTTCGTGCAGCACTTTCAGGAACCGGGGCACGACGAGATCTAGGTACGTGGGATACTTGTCCCAGCCGGCGTCGCCGTGAGTTTTCATGTACGACCATTTATTGTCGAGGTCGAGCGACAGGCTGGCGATGGGTTTGGACATGAGGGGAGTTTTCAGTTTTTAGTACGAATTGGCGAGCGGCACGGCGTTAGCCTTCCGTGCAAGTCGCGAGTTCTCGGAGGGCTGACGCCCTGCCGCTCGCCTGTGGCTGGGAAGGTGGAGGCACATCCTTCAACCCCACCACAAAGCCGTTGGCCAGCTTGATGGTTTCATTCACATTCAACGTTCCGTTCACAATGTGCGCCGAGTTCAGCGAATAAAGTCCTGGGACGGATGTGACAATCGGCGGCAGTCGGTCGGAGTATCCCAGCGTCGGCAGTGCAAAAACGTGACGGACACGGGAAATGCGAACAGCCTTGACATCAGCCAGTGACAGCGTCGGATGCATGCGTTGCAGACCGGACAGGAATTCATGTTCGATCTCCGCATCGCTGTGATCAAATAGTTCGTCATTCGGGGCGACGTAACGCGGCAGGTACACCAGGGCGTTGCCGCCCAGTTCTTTCTTATCAACCAGAGATGTCATTTCAATCACGGCGGTAAACGGATAACCAGCGTCGGTGATGTTGGTGACGTAGAATGGCGACAGACTCTTTGACAGCAGGACAGAGGCGCACACGATGCCATGATAGCGCACGCCTTCAAAGAGCCGCTTTTCCCGAGCGTTCAGTTCCGGACACACGCGACTCATGACCGGCGTCGGCAGCGTTGAGACAACTCGATCGAACACACGATCGTGATCTGCGAACTGAACCGTCATTCGCCCGTCGAACCCCGTACGGACGGTTTTTACAGCGGCATTGCAGTGAATTTCGACGCCAAGGGCACGCAGCTTTCTGGTGAATTTGTCGAGCACGACTGCATAGCCGCCACGGCAATAGCCAAACATTTCTTTCTTCAGGCCCGTGCGTCGCGCCGCATACATTCTCGCGATGGTGGCCCAGATAAAAGCGGCGGATGTTTCACGCCAGCATTCGCCCAGCTTGCAGCGCAGCAGCGGAAGCCACATCTTTTCAAACGTGCGGCGACCAGAAAGTTTTGTCAGCCAGTCACCAACAGAGATACCTTCCAGCTTCTTCCAGTTCCTGAGTCGAGCGGCATAAAAAATCGTGCCGCCAAGTCGTAGCTTGTCGATCATTCGCAGCGGAGGAAACCTCAGGAATTCCAGCGTATTCGACATCGAATGCAACTGGCCATCGGTGTAAAAGCCTGTCTTCGTTTCGACCCACTGCATCTGGTCTTCAAGTTCCAGTTCCCGCAGGACTTCTCGGGCGTGCATGTCAGACATAAGCGTGACGTGATAGTGCCGGTCCCATGTGACCTCGCCGATCTGCCACGCATCTGCAAGGCCACCGAGATTCGATCGACTTTCCAGCAAAGTGACCCTGTGTCCCTGCTGCGTAAGTCTCAGCGCAAGCGTCATCCCCAGAATGCCGCCGCCGAGGACAGCCCAGTGCTGAGATGCCGCCGGGTTTTGAATGTTTGAGTTCATGAGATCGCTTTGTAGGGTGGGACAAGTCTGCGAATGCAGACGACGGCCCACCATGTTTTCCTGCACAGTGTTGAACGGCATCGGTGGGCCTGCGCTCCGCTTGTCCCACCCTACTTTTCAGATGGCGGCTTCAGGCGGTGACCAGTGATTCCGTTTCCACAACCGTGTGCCCATTGATTGAATATGACAAACCACACTGACAAGTGGCCTGGACTCGGGCTGCTGCTTCGTGTTCACCGAATCGATGCACAGGTTCCCCGCATCGGCAAACGACGCCGACAATTCGCGCGGGCGTTCCGATCGCCAGACAGAAGTCCGGAATGGATTTTGTCACGATCGAGCCCATCCCGATCATAGCCCAGCGACCGATTTTCAGATTACAGCCGATGATACAACCCGCGCCGATCGTCGCACCTTCTCGCACTACGGTTGCCAGAGTATGTTCATCGGGTTCAGACGATCGCAGTTGCTTCAAATCTGGCGTTGTCGCTCGAGGAAATCGATCATTGGTAAAAATCGTACCGGCGCTGATCATCACGCCGTCTTCGATTATGACTCCGTTGCAGATGTAGACGTTGGAATTGATTTTGACGCGATTTCCGATCCGGACTTCGTAGGCAATCATCGACTTGCCGCCGACGATACATTCTTCTCCCATGACCGTGCCGTGCCGAATATGCGCGCAGTCCCAGACCGACGCACCTTCACCAAGCTGCACGTTGGATTCGATAATTGCGGTAGGATGAATGCGCGGCATGGGATGGAGCCTCCAGGTTAAATTTCAAAGCCAGAATTTGAAATCCGGGATCTAATTTCCCACGGCATGTCCGCTGGAAAATTTTCGGCGAAACTGGGATGCGGGAGTGACTTCGTGCCATTGCTCGGTTTGCAGCGCAGCGTACGCTGTTTCAATGACGCGTACGGATGCGATGGCATCAGCGGGAGTGATGATTAATTCCTCGGTGCCGCAGATTGCTGCCCCAAAGTTCCTGATTTGATTTCCGAAGGCGGCGATTTTGTCGTAACCGTTGCCGAAGACCGTCCAGTCCTTCTGGTCGGCCAGTTTGTACTTGGATTCTTTCCAGCCGACAGACAACGTTCCCTTCGATCCGTACAGGCTGATGAAATCCGCTCGGACTTTGTTGAGGCTCCAGGACAGATCGATATTTCCCATCGCGCCGCTTTCGGTGCGGGCGAAGAGCAGAGCTGTGTCTTCCACTGGCAAATTCTGAATGCGGCGACCTTCGACAACCTGCAGTTCGGTGATATTGCCCAGCAAATAGCGGAGAATATCGACGGAATGCGTTCCGTTGTCGATCAGCACGCCACCTCCGCTGATTGCTGGCTGGCTGTTCCAGCGTTTGGACATGTCGCAGAAACCGGCGAATGTGTTTTCGTAGAGAATGATGTCGCCGAGGATTCCTGAATCGATAATTTCCCGCGCCTTCTGTACGTCAGCAACGAAGCGGAACTTAGATCCCATGGAGAAGACAACTTGGCAGCGTTCAGCCGTGTCTGCCATGCGGATGGCTTCTTCCGTACTGATCGCAAGTGGCTTCTCGCACAGCACATGGACGCCCTGCTCCATCAGTCGAATGCAGACATTCGGATGCGTCGATGGCGGTGTGCAGACGATGGCCGCAGCTGGCCTTAACTCATCGACCATCTTATCGACGCTGTCGAACGCTGGTGCATCAAACATCGCAGCGACTTCGCGTGCCGATTCAATCCGAATATCGGCAACGCCGACTAGATGATACGGCAATCCCTGCACAAAGGCCTGAGCATAAGAACGCGAGATTCCGCCGGCACCGACGATGACAAAAGTTGGTTCGAATCGAGTAATCACAACCAGAAATCCTTGTTGTACGAAGATTGAAGAAGCCATGCATCAATGACCATGCACCAACAAAAATCCCCCTGCCGCTCATTGGCCATTGAACCTGGTCATTCGAGATATCAAATGTGAAATTCCAGATCTGGAATCCAAAATTCACTATGCCACTGCTGCTTTGTTTGTCAGTGACTTTACGGCACGGCGGATATTTGTGGCCAGATATTCAATATGCTCGTCCGTGTATTTTTCATTCCACGGGAGCACCAGCACATGTTCCAAAGCGTTCCAGGTGCCTTCAAAATGACAGCGGCTGTAGTCAGTCGCTTCGGAGCGAGCCAGTGTGAATGGCCAGCGGCTGGTGCCGAACGTCACCTGATTCTTGATCACCTGACACTCGAACGCAGGCTTCTGAATGTAGCGCGGAGCACACAGAATCCCTGAATCCTTCAGTACGGCTCCCAGAGCCACCGTGCCGCCCGGTATGACGTTTTCGTTAACTCGCAGACAGTATTTCCAGAACGTATGCACGCCGCTCGGAGTGATGACCGGAGTCTCTATCCCGGCTAAGCCCTCCAGAGCCGTGGTCAATGCTGCCGCCGTGTGGACTCGCGATTCAACCACAGCGTCCAGCTTGTGCAGTTGGGCAACCGCGACCGCACCGAGCAGTTCGCTCATGCGATAATTCGGAGCCACGAAATAGTGATCCGCGTTCGCATCGCCGTAGCCCCAGGCTTTGTTGATGAACAGAAAGATTCGGCGGGCAAGTGCTTCGTCATTCGTCGTGACAATGCCGCCTTCACCAGTCGTAATGTGCTTGCCCTGCTGCAGACTGAAGCAACCAATCGCGCCCATTGTGCCGACGTACTGATCACGGTAGGTTGTGAGGTACGCTTGGGCACAGTCTTCGATCACCGGGATGCCGTGCCGGTTTGCAAGTTCCATGATCGGCCCCATGTCACACGGATTTCCGAACAGGTGGGTCACTATGATGGCTTTGGTTTTCTCGCTGATGCACTTTGCGATCGTCTCTGCCGTGACGTTGTACGTGTGTGGATCAACGTCGCAGAATACCGGAATCGCGCCTTGATAAATGATCGGTGTCAGGGCTCCCATATCGGTGATGGGCGTGGTGATGATTTCGTCGCCCGGTTCAGGATTCAGCGCGGCCACCGCGCAGTGAACGGCAGCGGTTCCGCTGGAACAGGCATAGCTGAATTTCGCACCGATTTTCAAGGCGAAAGAAGTTTCCAGTTGTTTGACAAAGTTGCCTTTGGTGCTGGTGAGTGTGCCGGTTTCGAGGCATTGCCGCACGGCTTCCAGTTCTTCAGGTCCAAAAGTGCGTCCGGTTGCGTCCTGATCGGAGGGAAGGCTGATACGGTTGATCATTGATGCGTCTTTCTGATGGAACAGGAGTGTGTAATTTCATGGGTCAGGCCTTTTTAGTGACTGGCATTCCATGCCGCCCGCAGCGATTTTCTGCGACGACTTTCGTCAGCAGCCGCAGATGACTGAAGATCGTGCGAATGGTCTTCATCTTCGAAAACCCGAACAGCCGGACTTCCAGTGTGGTCGGATGTTCGACAATTGTGCGTCCGTGCAGACTCAACTGAGCGGCCAGTTCGGCCGTGCCCAGAAAGCCGTTTTCTTCTAGTGGCAGATCGATGATCTGCAGTTTGCGATAGATGCGAAAACAACTGGTCCATGTCGACAGCTTTTGTTTCAGCAACTTGCGATACATCATCGACAATGTGTGCGACAGTAGCAGTCGCCAGCGCGGCACGTTGCTGACTTTGCCGTCGGCGTGATAAGGGGATGCTGTTACCATGGCCACGTTTCTTGTCATCAGCGGCAACATGTTTTGCAATTCCAGCGGATCGTATGAGCAATCGCAGTCAATCGATGCGACGATCTCCGTCGTGGCCGCGTTGATACCTGTCAGAATAGCCGCAGAAACGCCTTTGTTTTTTTCATGCCGCACAATCTGAATGTCTCGATCGTCGCCGAACAGACTCTGCAGAACTTCGTGCGTGTTGTCGCAACTGCAGTCGTCCACGAACAGTATTTTCAGATCCCATTGAATCAATAGTGCGTGCCGAAGATGCTGCATCGTGCGATGTAGATACGGCAATGACGATTCTTCGTTGTAGCATGGAATGACCAGTGTTACAGCCGTGCGACTCGGGTTGGGTGTTACCTTGATCGCCGTGTTCTCTTCAGCAATCTGCTGTGCCGATGACCAGTGTGATACGTAATCGCCGCGCACGGGAAGAGCGGATGCACTGGCCAATTGTTGATTCAAACTGCAGAGCGGGCTGTCGGCCATCTTCGCGTGTTCGGCGATCGACGTGAATTTAGTGGTCTGCATGTACCTAGGCAGCAGCGTTCGATACAGGCCGAGGTTTCTATAATGCCGTAACTTGGTCAGGCGACTGGTGACACTCAGGCGCGGCTGATCCGCATCCAGTTCCCACACCTGAAAATACATCACAAACGGCGACGTTTCTTTTTCCAGCCATTTCCCAACGGCGGTCTGCATCATATTCTCAGGAAGCTGCCGAAGATAATTTCCACCGGCGATTGGCATCCATGCTCCGCTCATCGGCCATGTTGAAGGAGGAATCTCAAGCAGAGACCCATTTCGACACTTCTGCTCGTGGATCAGGCGACGCCAAGGTTGACGCCAGAAATCCCGACGTCGAGGCATCAGGCTCGAATCGTAAAGATAACCGACCTCCTGCAGTTCATTGAGGAACCCAAGATCGCGACGTTTGAGCCAGCCGTCCGAGAGTCTGAATCCAGTCACTGCGTGGCCGATCGTGTCTTCGAGCAACTCTTTGGATCGTACCAGGTCTTCGCGGCGCGCGCGGGCGGTCAGCTTGAGCAGCGGCTGATGCAGAAATCCACGGCTCGCGATTTCATGCCCGTTTTCCGCGATGCAACGTACCAGTTCCGGGTATCGGTCGGCGATCCAGCCTAGGACAAAGAACGTGGCTTTGGTGTTGTATGCGTCAAGGAGTGCCAGCGTGTCGTCAGTATTCTGCTGCAGGCGTGATTCGAATCGATACCAGTTGCGAGGACTGATGAATCGATGAAAAACTCCTGCCTGGAAGTAGTCTTCCAGGTTAATCGTCAGAATCTGAGCGCGCGATGATTCAACGATCCGCGTGAGAGCGTTCGGCGATTTCGCGGAAGTGCCAGACTGATTGATCACGTAGGGAACTTTAGTTGCGGGGTGACACATCGTCACAGGATTTGTGAAACGACATCCCTGAACCACCGAATCGCAGCCTGGGACCCTCAAACTCTAGTTCCCCTATTTCAACGGCGCCGTTGAATCTCAGGAACTGCGACCGATTTCCGCGTTGCCTTTAGGAGACATAGATGCAAATCTGACGGTGAAAAGGATCAGGAGGGTGTCGCCGTGAAATTGGCAAACTCCGCAGAACGATTGGGATTGCGACAATCGGCAAACTCCTGCGCCATGGCAACCGCTTTCTGTCTCCACCAGGGGGCTTTCTCGGCAGTCCAGGTGAATCGCACTTCAATTTCGAGGAGAAAGCGGCCCCGATGTAGTCGTGCCAGAGTTGGGCAGATTTCTCCGAACCTCAATTGCCGCTGTGCAACTCATGCTGCCGATTGCTCGGCATCATGATCTTCAGCATATCCATCGTCGCTGAATTCGGAATGGCATACGGTGGAGATATGGCCAGCGACGGTAAAGCGATCGAATTCTTCTTCGTCGAATCCTGACGACGAGGTCACCATCACGCCGAAACCGCCGCCAAGCAGCATAACTCCTGTCAGCACACAGGTCGCGACCAGCGGCATCGCAAAGTCATCACCGATTCCTTGCGTTTCAATGATACGAAAGCCGACACCAAGAATCAGTGCCACGCCCGATGCGGTACTGAGTAGTCCCGTCGCAAACCGCAGCGGTTGAAACTTTCGATTCGCATGGGGAGTTTGCTGCGTCGAGACTGCACCGATGCTTTCCCTTGCGACCGCTGATCCATCGCTTTCGACCGTTTTAGATGAAACCTTGGGGCCTAAACAAGAGTCGGCCGAAACCAAACTCTCTGAAACGTCCTGCATCGTGATGTTCATCGCATTTCTCCTTGAACCGGACCTGCAGAAATCAGAAGGACCTGACAGTGAGAACGTATCCTCGGAATCGATGGATCAAGAAACTCGATGCGACCGCATGGCGATTTGTCTCAAATTATTGCAGTAAATGGAGTTATGGCGTTTCTATGTGAAATAATCTCCGCAGGCAAGAGGTTTGACACACGGAACCTGGCAGAGATTTTTGAGATTTTTGAGATGTTTTGATGTTGATGTGTTGAGGACTTTATCCAATGCTCGGAAACAAAAAACGTTTGGCACAGCTCGAAAAATTCAACGCCTCGTTCTTCCGTGAAGGCCATTGTCTTTCGCTTAGGCGACCAATTACCGAAAAACTCGTCGCTCCGCAAAGACGAACTTCATTGTGTTGCCGTCAAAATTTGGGCCGCTGACTCAAGTTCAATGATTGACGACCAGAGTTCTGCTTCGTAAAAGTCTCGTGCGGGATGAGGACTTTCATTTCAATCGCAGAGCAGTCATAAACAACAGTGCCAACGTGTGGTAAAATGACGATTCACGATCAACTTACTCAGAATCTGAATGAGATTCAGGATCAAATTCAGCTTGCCTGCGTTCAGGCCGGGCGTTCGCTGAATGATGTGCGGCTGGTTGCGGTAACGAAGTATGCGGAGTGGTCGTGGGTTGAAGCACTGAGTTCGCTGCATCAGACGTTTGGCGAAAATCGTCCGCAGCAACTGGCCGAACGACAGGTCTTGTTGCCGGAAATCGAATGGCATCTGATTGGACAGCTGCAGCGAAACAAAGTCAAATTGGCACTTCAACATGCGAGGGTGATTCATTCCATCGATTCACTACGACTGCTGGAGCGAGTGGCACAGGTGGCGGCGGAACTGCAACTTCGTCCTGGCGTGCTCATTCAGGCCAATATGTCGCAGGAAACCACAAAGTCGGGATTTACTGTCGAAGAGCTGCGGCATGACTGGTCACAGATTGTGAGCTTTTCTAAAGCCGTCCAAATCAACGGGTTCATGACGATGGCGGCGGAGTCGGACGTTCCTGAGGACGCTCGACCGGTATTTCGATCTTTACGATTACTGCGCGATGAACTGCAACAGACCGACGCCAGTCATAGCGCTGGTTTGGCTCTTCGCGAGTTATCGATGGGTATGAGCGGCGACTTTGTTCCTGCCATTGAAGAAGGCGCGACAATGGTGCGAATCGGCAGCCGAATTTTTGACGGGCTGTGAGAACAGGCCAACTTCAGGATGGACATTCATGTCTAGGGCACCGAAAAGCAAAGATTAAAGGCTCCCTCGCTCGTCTTTCCAGCGTGATTTGTCCCGGATGAACGTGTAGCGTATCCTTCGTCCGCCATGCCTGACCCCGTCACGACCGACATTTCCGCCTTTCTGCATTCACTGAATCCGCAGCAGCAGTCTGCCGTGTTGCATGGAGACACGCCGTTGTTGATTATTGCCGGAGCGGGAACCGGGAAGACGACCACGCTTGCTCATCGAGTCGCATGGCAGATCGTGTCGGGCACCGATCCATCGCGTTTGCTGCTGCTGACATTTACTCGTCGAGCGGCTGCGGAAATGTTGCGGCGAGTCGAACAGATTCTCGTGCAGCTCGATCCTTCGACCGTGAAGGATCCAACCGTATGCAAACGGTCATCGATCCGACGGATCGCGGGCGGCACGTTTCACTCGGTCGCCACAAATGTGCTGAGACGCTTCGGATCACTGATCGGGTTGTATCCGGATTTTACAATTCTGGATCGCAGCGATTCGGAAGATCTGATGAACGTGGTTCGGTCGAAACTGAACATGCCGAAATCGGACAGCCGCTTTCCTTTGAAATCTGCGTGTCTCGACATCTACAGCCGCTGTGTGAACACTCAGAAGTCGCTGGAGATTGTGCTCAAGAAGTATTTCCCATGGTGCCTGGAACATCAGGAACGGCTGGGCGAACTCTTCACAAGCTACACCAGCACAAAGGAACAGCAAAGAGTCCTCGACTTTGACGACTTGCTGTTGTTCTGGAACGCACTTGCTGAAAACCCGGATGGCGGGCAAATACTGCGGCAGCAGTATCAGAAAGTCATGGTCGATGAGTATCAGGACACAAACATCCTGCAGGCGCAGATTCTGAAAAACATCTGTCCCGACGGTAAAGGTCTGACCGCTGTGGGCGATGATGCGCAGTCAATCTACTCGTTTCGCGCCGCGACAGTGCGCAACATTCTGGACTTTCCCGATGAATACCCAGGCACTGTCCTCATTCCGCTCGAACAAAATTACCGCAGCACGCAGAAGATTCTGGATGCCACCAATCGCGTCATCGGGGAAGCTGATGAGCGGCATTCCAAGGAGCTCTGGTCATCGCGAGGCGGCGGCAGTCTGCCGGTGCTGGTGACGTGCAGTGATGAAGACGCTCAAACAACATACGTGATTGATCAGATTCTGGATCGGCGGGAAAAGGGCGTTCCGTTGAAGCAACAGGCTGTGTTGTTCCGCGCATCGCATCACAGCATGGCACTGGAAGCCGAGCTGGGGCGCCGGAATGTGCCGTTTCAGAAATACGGCGGACTGAGGTTTCTGGAGACGGCGCATGTGCGTGATCTGATGTCGTTTCTGCGGCTGGCAGAGAATCCGCTGGACTCCGTTGCTGGCTTTCGAGTCCTCGTGCTGTTGCCCGGCATCGGTCATATAAAAGCCGCGACGCTGCTCGATTCGCTGCGCGACGCCGGTGGCCACTTTGAGACATGGTCATCGTGGACACCTCCGACTGTGCTGCGCGACGACTGGCCGAAGCTCATTCGCCTGCTGCGGGACATGGAACAGCGGGCTGAATCAGACGCGGGAGTTGCCACCGACATTCATGCGACGCGATTGTTTTACGCTCCGTTGCTGGAAATGAAGTATGACAACGTAAAGGCGAGATTGAATGACCTGATTCAACTTGAAGCTATCGCCGCGCGCTATCAAAGTCGCACTGATTTTCTTGCCGAGATGACTCTGGATCCGCCCAGTTCGACCCAGGAACTTCCGGCTGATCCTTTTCTGGACGAGGATTATTTAATCCTGAGCACGATCCATTCCGCGAAGGGTCTGGAATGGGATTCGGTGTTTGTGATCCACGCCGCTGACGGCAACATCCCGTCAGACATGGCAACCGGCAGTCCGGAAGAAATCGAAGAAGAACGCCGCCTGTTTTATGTCGCGATGACACGCGCAAAAAACCATTTGAGCGTCGTGCGTCCCGAGCGTTATTATTTCCACAACCGCCGCAAGAGCGACCAGCATTCGCTCAGCAAGATCACACGCTTTCTGCCATCGCACATCCAGGCATTGTTTGATCGCAAGTCGCAAGGAATGACATACGGTTCGGGTTTCAGTGGCACTGGTCAGAGTGGGCTGATTCAAAGCGATACATCTGAGATCCGGAAGAAAATTTCGAAGCTGTGGGGATAGGTTAGGCAAGGCCCGGTAAACCGAACGAAGTTTACGCCTACCGATCACTCACAGGATGAAACCAAAGCAACCGAGAAAAAAGACTACGAATGCCGGAACTCGCAACCAAAGGCTGCGCGGCAATCCTTGAGATGGGGCATCAGTCACAGTCGGCGGAGAACATGGGTTTTCCATATCGCAAAAATCCAAAAGACTGCAGAATCCACTTCTGGGCCAGTCACTTTCGATCCGTCAGTTGTTGACGCAGGCGGTAGAGTTCCTGCAGAGCCTGAATCGGGGAAAGGCTATCGACTTCGAGTTTGCGGATTTCTTGCAAAAGAGGGTCTTCGGGAAATTCGAACAGGGACTTCTGCTGCCGGCGCTGGCGCGTTGTTTCCCGTTGAGGAACTTTTGGGCGACCGTCCGCAGTGATATGTTCGTCTTCCAGCGTGGCAAGAATCGTGGTTGCCCGTTCAGTCACACGGCGCGGGACGCCGGCAATTTTGGCGACATGAATGCCGTAGCTGCGACCAGCAGCACCTTCCACGATACGATGCAGAAAGACGACGTCGTCGTTACTCTCTTGGACGGCGACATTCCAGTTCGCCGCATGTTTGAGCGTCGTTGTCAGATCCGTGAGTTCGTGATAATGCGTCGCAAACATCGTGCGGCACTGAATTTCGTCATGCAAATGTTCGGTGATGGCCCAGGCCAGTGAGATGCCGTCATATGTGCTGGTGCCGCGCCCGATCTCATCGAGAATGACGAGACTCCGCGCTGTGGCAGAATTCAGAATCCGAGCTGTCTCAGTCATTTCCACCATGAAGGTACTTTGGCCGCGTGCGAGTTCATCACTCGCACCGACACGCGCAAACACGCGGTCGGCGATTCCGATCAACGCTTCCTTCGCGGGAACAAATGAGCCCATTTGAGCCATGATGGTGATGAGGGCCGCCTGGCGAATGTAGGTGCTTTTGCCAGCCATATTCGGGCCGGTAATGATCTGAACTCGACCGATCGCTTGCCGATCATCGTCCGCACTTTTTAATCCCAGACGTACGTCATTTGGCACAAACTGACCGCCGGGAAGCAGGCGATCAAGCACTGGATGGCGTCCATCGCGAATATCCACGATGGGTTCCGTTGTCAGCATCGGGCGGCAATATCCGGCATTGGCTGCAAGTGTACTCAGGGCTGCAAGGACGTCGATTTCGGCCATCGAATCAGCCGTTCGCAGCAGCAGCGGCACGAACGTGGCCACCTGTTCGCGGAGTGTCGCAAACAATTCCTGTTCGAGCAATTTCGCACGGTCTTCGGCTCGCAGAACTTTTTCTTCGTACTCCTTGAGTTCAGGCGTTATGTATCGTTCCTGATTTTTGAGCGTCTGTTTGCGGATGTATTCATCAGGCACTTTGGCACTGTGCGATGCCGTGACTTCAAGGTAATAGCCGAAGACTTTGTTGAAGCCGATCTTCAGGTTGGGTATCCCCGTGCGTTCAATTTCCTTTTGCTGATACGCCGCCATCCACTGGCGACCGCCACGCATCAGATCGCGAAACTCGTCGAGATCGCTGTTGAATCCTGGGCGAATCACTCCACCGTCCGCGATTGTCAGCGGCGGTTCATCGACGACGGCAGCGACGATTGCCGCATGAGCCTCCGGGCAAAGTTCAATCCGCTGTTCCAGTGTCTGCAGTCGCTTTGACTTTCGTTCGGCCAATTTGGCTCGCAGTCGCGGCAGTTGCCCCAGCGTCCTGGCAAGGCAAACCAGATCGCGCGGACTGCAGCGACCGGTGGCGATGCGGGACGTCAGTCGTTGCAGGTCGTAGGTTTCCTTCAGCAGTTCGCGGACATCGTCGCGGAGAGTCAACTGGTTGACAAGTTCTTCAACGGCGTCTTGGCGTTGCGTAATCTGCTCGATATCCGTGAGCGGACTGGAGAGCCATTCTGCCAGCAAGCGTGATCCCATCGGTGTGCAGGTTTCGTCCATCACGCCCAAGAGCGTAAAGTCACGGCGACCGTCCCGCAGAGTCTGCGCCAATTCGAGACTGCGGCGAGTGGCTTCGTCAATGATCATGTGGCGACTGCGCCGCCAGGCTTCGATGCGGACGATGTGCGGCAAAGCAGTGCGCTGCGTCTCGCGGACGTAGTCCAGCAGAGCCCCCGCGGCCGTAACGGCGGGCGAGTCGTCGATGTCGAAACCTTCCAGCGTCTTCGTGCCGAAGTGTTCGTTGAGCAACCGCCGGGCTTCATCCCGACCAAAGCACCAGTCCGGACGCATCGTCAAGACCAGAGACTGTTGCTCCGTCCGGCGCATCTGCAGTTTGTCATCCTTGGCGGCGCTTTCGGGGATCAGGCATTCGGCGGGATTGATGCGTGCCAGTTCGTCCTGAAGCTGAGATGGTTCAAGTTCGGTGAGCAGAAACCGTCCGGTCGATAATTCCAGCCAGGCCAATCCGATGCTGGATTTCGCAGGAGCGACGCACGCCAGAAAGTTGCTCTGTCGTGGATCAAGCAGTTCATCGTCCGTCAAAGTGCCTGGCGTAACGACGCGGGTGACTTCGCGACGAACCAAGCCTTTCGCTTTCTTCGGGTCTTCAACCTGATCGCAGATCGCCGCTCGAAATCCAGCGCGGATCAGCTTCTGCAGGTAGGCATCCAGTTGATGGTATGGAAAGCCAGCCATCGGAGTCGGATTGTCCGACGCTTTGTCGCGGCTGGTGAGTGTCAGCCCCAGAACTTTTGCCGCATTCTGAGCATCTTCATAGAACAGCTCGTAAAAATCTCCCATCCGAAACAGCAAGATGGTGCCAGGGTTTTGTCCCTTCACCTCCATGTAGCGTTCCATCATGGGCGAGAGCTTGCTCATCACAACGCCTTCACATCCGGAAACAACATGCTCACACTGGTGCGATCGTGGATCGAACGAATCGCCTGAGCAAACAGCGGCGCGACGGAGATGACTTCAATCCTTGCACCGTCAGGTTCTAGGTCGGGTTCGATCGTATCGGTCACATAGATGCGTTTGATGCAGCTCTGTTCGATCCTCGCAACCGCACCTTTGGAAAACACGCCATGCGATACGGCAGCGTAAATATCGTTCGCTCCGCGAGACTTCAGGACGTCGGCCATACTCACCAGCGACCCGCCCGTGATTGTGAAATCATCGACCATCAGCACGTTACAGCCATCGACCGCACCGATCACCTCCAGCACCTGAGCTCGCTCCGTGTGATCCTTGCGTTGCTTGTTTCCGATGACAACCGGAACGCCCAGAAGATTCGCAAACGCCGACGCCGACTTTGCGAATCCGACATCGGGGCTGCAGATCACAAGGTTCGGGATGTTGAGTGACTTGATGTGGTCGCAGATGACCGATCGAGCGTACAAGTGATCGACCGGGACGCTGAAGAACCCCTGAATCTGCGGACTGTGCAGATCCATCGTCAGGACCCGATCTGCACCCGCCGCTTCGATCGCATCGGCACACACACGAGCGCGGATCGAAACGCGGGGTTCGTCCTTCTTGTCGCCCTTGGCGTAGCTGAAGTATGGAATGACAGCCGTAATCTGCGACGCACTTGCGCGTTTGAGAGCGTCAATCCAGAACAGCAGTTCCACGAAGTTGTCGTTAACCGGACGATGCACACCCTGAATCACGAATGTGTCACGGCCCCGGACGTTCTCCAGAATGCGGACGAAAACGTTGCCTTCGCTGAAAATCTGTGCCTCACACGGCGCGAGTTTCACGCCCAGCGAATTCGCAATGCGTTTCGCGAACTGCGGGTTGCCGGACCCTGCCAGAATCGCAAGGTCGCCACGGGATGATTCCATAGTGAATGAGCCAGCAGAAGAAGTCGGATGGAGGCCCGTCATCTTAATTGCACGACATCCGTTTGCATTCCAGTCGCTGGTTTTTCACCAAGGAAACAAGGGAATACGCAGAAAAGGTGCCGCCGTTTGGCATTCTCTGTTTCCAATGCAGTAAACTTGAATTCCGGCGTGAGAAACTACACGCCTCATCCTTGCACTTTTGGTACAACAAATCACGCTTCCCCAACGAAATCCGGTCCGACATCGCAGGAGATTCTGAGAACGTGGCAGTCATTGTCCAGAAGTTTGGTGGCACCAGTGTGGCCAACGCGGAAAAAATCCGTGCCGCAGCCCGCCGCGCGGTTGAAGCAAAACGCGGGGGGTATGACGTCGTCGTCGTCGTGAGTGCGCGTGGACACAAGACGGACGAACTGGTCGAACTGGCCAAAGAAATCACCAGCCATCCACGACCTCGTGAAATGGACATGCTGCTTTCCACCGGAGAACAGGAGTCCGTCGCGCTCATGGCCATGGCCGTGCATGAACTTGGCGAAGAAGCAATCAGCCTCACGGGTGCTCAGATCGGCGTGCTCACTGATACGACTCACACAAAAGCCCGTATCGTGAGCATCTCCACCAAACGCATGCAGGAACTGCTCAAGGCCGGCAACATTGTGATCGCCGCCGGTTTCCAGGGTGTCGATGCGGAGATGAATATCACGACGCTGGGGCGGGGCGGCAGTGACACAACCGCAACAGCTCTCGCGGCCGTACTGAATGCAGAATTGTGTGAGATCTATACCGACGTGGAAGGCATCTTCACGACAGACCCGCGACTTGTCCCCGAGGCTCGGAAAGTCGAGCACATTTCCTACGACGAAATGCTGGAACTCGCCAGCCTTGGTGCCGGCGTCATGCATTCGCGTTCAATTGAGTTCGCAAAAAAATACCGCGTGCAGTTGCGAGTTCGTCCGGCCTACTCGGACGGGCCGGGAACATTGATCGCCCCGGAATCCGACGAAGTAACATCCGTGGTGACCGGTGTGGCGTTTGTCCGTTATGAAGCCATGATCACACTGGTCGGATTGCCGGATCAGCCGGGCGTCATGAGCACGTTATTTTCTTCACTGTCGGCCGCGAAAATTCCCGTCGATATGGTCGTGCAGAACGTCGCGCGCGAAGGTACCGCGAATGTAACTTTTACCGTCGCCGAAGATGAACTCCCCGATGCGCTCACCGTCGCCAACGCCGCCGCTGCGAGTTTACAGGCGCAGGATGTCGTGGCGACAACCGGCCTGTCGAAAGTCTCCGTCGTTGGGCACGGAATGCAGACGCACACAGGTGTCGCCGCTCGAATGTTTCAGGTTCTGGCAGCACACGGCATCAATATTCGTGTCGTGACGACCAGCGAGATCAAGATCTCCGTCCTGATTGACCGCAGCCGCTGCAACGATGCGGTGCAGGCGGCTCATTCCGGTTTCGAACTGAACAAAGTCACCTCCTCACTGCCTCAGGTTGGTTGTGCATCCAATGGGCATCGCAGCGGCAGTGTTGATGTGGCCAGCCCGGAACTGACGGCGGATATTGTTTCGCGACTGGACAGCATGGAAAGTATCGTCGTAAGTGACATCACAGCGGACATCGATCAATCACGGGTCACGCTGAGCAATCTGCCGGATGATCCCGGAATCGCCGAAGCGGTTTTCACTGCGATCGCTGAAGGCGGTGTGCTGGTTGACATGATTGTTCAGAATGCCGCTCGTGACGGACAGGCGACAATTTCATTCACCGTGCCGCGTTCAGATCTTGATTGTGCAATTCTGCTGCTGCGGGAAGTCATGGAGACCTACGCAGGCTCGATCGTCACCTCGGATCGCCGAATCGGCAAGATCTCAGTTGCCGGCATCGGACTCAGAAGTCACACCGAGGTCGGAGCCCGCATGTTCCGTTGTCTGGCGGCAAACAGTATCAATGTGGAAATGATCAACACCAGTGAACTCAAACTGTGCGTCGTAATTTCCGCCAACGAAGCAGATCTCGCAATGACGCAACTGCGATCTGAATTCGGGCTGGACACGAACGTATAGGACCTATGCGACATTCCGGTCATTACCCACATCTTCCTTAGAGAATTGGCCTTTTTCGTTTAACCCGAGCCAACGGCGAGGATTCTTTCAACCCGAAGCCTCGCCGTTGGCTCGGGTTAAACATTTTTGTTTCCTTGAGTTCACTATGCAAGATCTTGTCAGACAGGAGGTCTTCAAGGCCTGCCAAACGGTGATCGTCAAGATCGGGACTAATGTCCTGACTACGGACACTGATCGTCTGGACCTGGATCGGATTCAGTGCATTTCCGATCAGATTTTCCGCATTCAGCAGACCGGACGCAAAGTTGTGCTGGTGTCCAGCGGAGCGGTCGGAGCCGGAATCGGAATTCTGGGACTCAATCGGCGCCCGGATTCACTTCCCGCCTTGCAGGCGACCGCCGCCATCGGGCAACCGCAACTCATGCGCACATGGAACGATGCGCTGATGAAGAACGGTTTGAAGACCGCGCAACTGCTGCTGACGGGAAACGATTTTCGCAATCGACAGCGATACCTGAATGTGCGTAACACGCTGCGAACACTGTTTGATTTTGGCGTCGTGCCGATCGTGAATGAAAACGATACGGTGAGCATCAAAGAGATCGCAGTGGGTGACAACGATCAACTGGCGTCCATGCTCGCGACGCTGTTGCCTGATCCGTTGCTCGTGATCCTGTCAGGCATCGCGGGACTTTACAACGGCCCCCCGTCGAATCCAGCGAGCGTTGTCATTCCGCTGATTGAAAAGCCGGACGACTCGCTGCTTAAACTTGCGGCGGCGGAACAGAGCACACGCGGTCGCGGCGGGATGGCGTCCAAACTGCGGGCCATTCTGGCGGCTACCGGCATGGGTGAAACCGTAATCCTGGCCAGCGGTCGCAGTGATTCGGTGCTTGACGATATTCGCGAAGGAAAGACAACTGGGACTTTATTTCTGGCAAAAGGCGAAGCTGTTGTTTCGTGGAAACGTTGGATCGGTTTTGGCGCTCCACCAGCAGGAGTGCTCGTGATTGACGATGGTGCGACCAAAGCGGTCCGAGAATCCGGACGATCCCTGCTCGCCGTCGGCATCACCGAAGTGCAGGGCGAATTCGAACCCGGCGCGCTGGTGGGATTAAAGAATAGAGACGGCACGGAGATCGCGCGGGGGCTTGCCAATTATTCGTCTGACGAAATCCGCCGCATCCAGGGCCGCCGCTCCGACCAGATCGCCGCTGCATTGGGCCATGTGCCGTTTGGTGAAGTGATTCACCGGGACAATCTGGCGTTGATCGGCAAGTGAACAATGGGAGGCAGAAAAATTCAGAACAGAATGTCTTCCAATTTCCTGCCCGTCATTTTCCTGCAAAAATGACGCCACTCACCTTCTGATTCGCAGACCGCCCTGCCGCCAGTGGACCATAAATTTCCCCTTTCGCATGAGTCGAAAGAATGGAAACCGCAGTGGAGGTTAAACTTCACGAGTTAGTTTTAACCGATCGGCCACATCGTTGACGAATTCGAACAGCAACTTCAGTGAAGCATCCGCATCGGTGTCGGTCATGCACATCGGCGGGCTAATGCGAAGGACGCAGTTCGCGAGCGGGCCCAGAAGATGAATTCCGTCGCCATTTGGCTTTCCAAGGTAACATCGTTCGACAACGGCATTGGCGACTTGATTGGCGTTCAATGTTCCCAGTGGGCCACATTCAATTCCAAAAACCATTCCTTCGCCACGTATCTTCACGATGACACCGGTTTCCTTCAAACGCCGCAAGACCTTCAAAAAAACATCGTGCAGATGTCGCGTACGGTCCAGAATATCGGTGCTTTCAAATTCGTCCAGTGTCGCCAACACCGCCGCCGATGACAGCGGATTTGCGCTCCAGGTGTCAGACGTTGAACCGTAGCCCATCGGATCGCACACATCACGTCGCCCGACAGCAGCACTCACGGGAATCCCGTTGCCAAGGCCCTTGCCAAGACACACAAAATCAGGCTCAATGCCGTATGATTCGAAGGCGTACATTTGCCCCGTGCGTCCGAAGTTCGACTGGACCTCATCCAGAATAAACAGAATGTCGTGTTCGCGACAGAACGCCTGCAGCAATTGCAAGTACGCTTTCGGCGGATGAAAACTGCCGCCGCCACCAAGGTATGGTTCAGTGATCAGACAACCGATCGTACCGCTGCTGGCGATCCATATGCGATCCAGCTCGGCTCGATACACTGCCGGATCAAACGCCTTAGACGGAGCATCAATGTCGGAACATTCTTCTCGTGGAAACGAGATAAAGTGAACTCGCGGATCGCGATCGGAATCTGATTCAGAACCAGTCACGGCGCCGCTGAGTCCCTTCTTTCCGTGAAACCCAAAGCGTGTGGCGATAATCCCTTCGCGTTTAGGATCACGCTTCATACAGGCCCAGAGTGCTTTCTGGACGGCTTCAGATCCTGATGCAGCCCAGATGACAGTGTCCAGACGATTGCCGCCCGGACTGGCCTGCAGGTTGGCGACCAAACGCTGGCTGGCATTGGCTTCCAGTTCGGTGATGGCGTTGTAGGCGGTCAGGGACACGGCCTGAAAGAAACCGTCTTCCGTGGAAGACATCATTGACGGATTCCATCCCAGATAATTGGTAAACCGATTCATCCAGCGTTTTGGATTGTGACCAAGATTGGCCACGAGAACTCCTGAAGTGAAGTCGTACAGCCGACGCCCTTCCGGAGTCCAGTGAAACACGCCTGCCGATTTTGCGAGCACAGCCTGGCTGGGAGTAAACGTCCTCAGCGAATGCGGTTCCGTGCCGGCAATGATATCCCGGACGGCGTTGGATCGTGCTTCGTGGTCGAAGTGAACGGCAAATTTGTGAGTGCTGTGTTGTTGCATGGGCGAGTTTTTGCGGAAGGGAAGCTGTTGAATTCGGAGCGATATTGTTTGCAGCCACTAACGAATTCTATCCAAAGCTCTCGACTGATCTTGAAGCGAAAATCGAGTGTGGGAGAATTCATCGTTTAACGGCTCGCAGTTAAACCATGATTGTACCAAACATCTGCGAAGACGCGCGTGAGTGTGCCTGACTTCGTAGATCAGTTCGAGAATTCTCGGCCTTATATTGCATCATTTCGTGTAAAGTGTCGTCCACGAATCGGCAGAATCTGCCGCGCGAAACTGTGCCAGCATCAAGGACAGAAGTCTTCAGAATTTGTCAGATTTGACCTACCAGTCTCACGCAGCGCTGCCGGAGCGACGATCGAACAGAGGAAGGACTTTCACACGGTCATCGATTCATCATCGATGAACTGGTCAAGGATGGCTCTTAGTGCGGACGGCGAGGATGGCCGTGGAAAATATCATCAAGTTCCTGCCTCGCGATGCCGTCGCGTTTCTGCGAATCGCAGACAGCGACGCACGGTTTCCGATCCGCCCGATTTCTGAGGGCTCGTTCCTCATCGGCCACGGCACGGCTTGTGATCTCCGCCTGGGAGACCACGAAGTTCCCGCGCTGCATTCGATTCTCCGCGTCAAACGTTCGTCGGCATCAATCACGCTGATGGCCGAACGTCCTGAACTATTCGTCAACGGCGAATCTGTTCCACGAGCCATCCTGAACGATGGCGACATGGTTGAGATTGGAAACGTGCGGCTTGTCTTTCGCTTTGTGGCTGAGAATGCAGTTCCCGAAACATCGGTAATGCCGCAATCTGTTGTCGATGAAGGCATGACTGCACCGGACTCAGAGTCAATCGAAGAATTGTCCGCACCGGAGCTGGTGACGGGGCTGGAACTTGAATTTCAGTTGATCAGCGATCTGCAGTCCACAAGTGCTGACACAATGGACCGGCTGCTCAATGCGGCTCGCAAGTCCATCGAAGGGGCGTCCATCAAACTGGCTGCTCCACCGCTGCGAGTTGTTGGACTGGAAGAACGATTCGTGGCAGCTGACCGCGAACAGCTTCAGGAAATCGCGGTGAAGGTCAAGCAGCAGGAATCCCGTCTTGGTGACGTCTGCCATGTCTTAGAACAGATCGTCCATCAGCAGCAGATTATGACGACTGCCCTGCAGAATGTCGCCGAACATGTGGCCGAACTTCGCAACGCAATGCCTGGCGAATCTTCGACGACCCGTCGGGCGAGTGCGTAAGGTGATCGTTCAATCAGAGGCGTGACAGCCAATCACCGAGTGGTTGCTAATGCGGCCACCCACTCAAGCAGTTGTGCAGTGGCTGAAAAGACTTTCAGATGTCTTCTGCAATCCGGTGACAGAAATCCTTGTTCGGTCATCTCGTCCAGCATGGTGACGAGACCATTGAACAGACCACAGACGTTCAGCACCGCAACCTCACGTGTGTGAATTTCCAACTGCGCCCAGGTGACGGCTTCGAAGAGTTCTTCCAGTGTGCCATATCCACCGGGCAGTGCGATGTAGGCATCGGCTAGGCTGTGCATCATCGCTTTGCGCTCGTGCATATCGATGGTAATTCGCATATCGGCGACACCGCTATGCATAAGTTCCGGGCGGGCAAGGTGTTGCGGGATGACTCCGATGACTTTGCCGCTGTTCTGCAGGATGGCGTCCGCAAGAATCCCCATGATGCCGGTGCTGCCGCCGCCATAAACGAGCGTGTGACCGGACTCCGCGAGGTATATTCCCAAAAGCTCAGCCGCTTCAGCGAACTCCGGACGATCTCCCGGCCGTGAACCACAAAACACACAGATGCGGGCCATGCGCGGCTTACTTCTGGGCAACTGCGAGTTCGTTTTTGATTGTATCGCAAAGCGTTGCAGTAGAATTCACTTCGCCCTGCATCGTCGTCTTTGGAAAAATCAGCTTGGGCACCTGTCCGGAACCAACTCGCTGATAAAGACTGACGTGGCGGCTGATGTACTGGCTGGGCACATTGGAACTAAGTTCTGCTTTGAGTCGTTCTTTGTCAACCAGCGTCTCCGCAAACGCTCTTGCTGCAGAAACGGTGCGCTGCCCCTGAAACATCCAGTCGTGAAATGTCTGGAACTTTGGAGGATCAAGTCGCCACACGGAAATCGCAATCTTTGCCATTTCACAGGCACCGGAATGTCCACCGCCGGTTACCGAAGGGTTGCACGCATTTTCCAGCGGGACAGGAAGTGCGAATATCGCCAAGTCGTTTCCGTACTGTTTCTGAGCCCCGGAAATTGCGTGATGCGTATTGCGGCAGTGCGGACATGTGTAATCAAACATTTCCACAAACACGTACTTCGCGTCAGTATTTCCGAGTAACGGCCACTGCTTGATGTCGAGCGTAAATCGGCTGCCGGCAAACGTCAGCAGACGTCGTTCCGGCGGCTTTGGGACGACAGGTGCCGGGACTTCTGCGGCTGGTTTTTCAGTGGCCTCAGATGTCGCCACCGCAGACGTTGCAGCGGCGTCTTTCCGGGCACTGTCAGATTCTTTCGCCGGTTCGTCTGCCGATTTTAGCGATGCCTGTGCGGTCTCTTCCACATTGGCCGTTTCTTTCGGTTTTGCAGCCTCATCATCTGGTTGCGAAAAAACCAAAAGCAGCAGCTGGGACCATTGCAGGAGTCGCGGTGGTACGATCAAAAGCACGGTTGACGCTACCGAAGGCTGCCCGTTCGTTGTTTTAGAATCCTCAGGTTCAGCCGACTCCCGGGCAGCGGAATTCTCTGTTTCCGAGGAATTTGTCTCCATTGCCGCATCGCCGCCGATTGGTGCTTCAAAAACATCGCCGGGTGCTTCGAAGACATCGCCGGGTGGTGCAAAGACTTCAATTCCAACGCCTTCAACCGCCACACCCTCACTGTTCGCTGCAGCGGGCGCGACATCATCGTAGCGGACAAATTCAAACTGATCGGCCTTCGGCGTTGCCGCCTGAATTCCGACAAGTGCGGCGATGCCCAGCACACTGAAACCAGAAGACTTAAGTTTTAGTGACGGCGGACAAAACCGTGATGCCAGCATTGTTCCGGCGAGCACAATGCCACAAGTGTGCACGACCAGACAGTAAGGACAGAACTTCTGCGCGAAAACCTGCAGCCCGATGAACCATAGCGCTGCCAGCCCTGCCGTGATGCTTCCCAACGTCATTCCGCCCCAGACCAATTGTCGCAACGAATTCGGACCACTGTGGCGTGCAAAAGCCAGCATCGCTATAAGGCTGGCATAAAGTCCCGCAGCGGGAACACTGACAGGGACTCCCATGACTTTGGACCAGTGGCTAGTCAGAACATGTTCGCAATCGATCAATGCACCGCTGCTGCAGCCGTAGACATTTCCCATGCTGAAGGCGGTCCAGGCCAGATACCCCGAGATCCCCAGCGCCGTTGCACAAATCAGACGGAGACTCCAAACAAATCGAACGGAAGGCAGTTCCGCCGAAATTGATGAAAGTGCATCAGACGTCCCCACGTCCGAATTGTCAAAAGACGGCTGCATCAGACACTTCCCACTATTTCGAAACCAGCACGGTTTGGACCCAAGACCGTTCGGACCAGAAATCAACTGCTCAGCAGCTATTATCAGCCGGTGAATGGCAGGAATTCAGCCGCGACTCCCCAGTGCGGCGATGAAAACAGCATACCCCGGCGTTTTTACTCACATCACACTAAAATCGTAGCAGCAACCAACATGTTGCCAAATATCTTTTTGGAACACGGCATGTTTTCCCGAATTCCCACGATCCGATTCTCGTGCTTTTTGCGATCCATCGTCCGAAACGGATTCAATCCCCTGAACAGATCGTTCCGAAGGTGTCCTCCCGGACTGCGTGCGATTCAGATCATCGCCGTCTTCCGTTTCACCAGCTGCAACGGAATGCCCCACGGATCACGCAACATCGCGAACGTGTCACCCGGCGGCAGTTCATGCACATCGGCCACGATCGTGGCACCGGCAGACGTAAGTCGTTTCACGTCGGCAGCAACGTCGAGTGACACAAACGCCAGATGCAACGTCGGCGGTTCGACACTCGAAAAATCCAGCTTCGCCGCCCCCGAATTGCCGTAAACCTCCAGCATCACGGTCCCGCTGTCATCTGCCAAGAAATGGGCGAAAGGCGAATCCATCATCCGCCTCTTGACGTTGAAACCCAGATGCTCCACATACCAGCGAGCCATATTCAGAGGGTCGCTGACGTTGAACGCAATATGCTCGATCTTCATAGCTGCTAATCCCCAACAGTCGCATCCCGCGCCGCCAGACTGTTCTTTTTCCTTGCTTCCCACGAATTCAGACCCGCGTCGAGGAATTTCACAAAGTCGTCGCCACCGGAACGATCCAATCCCTGGAAACTTGCCAGTACTTCTTTTCCGTCGGCTGAGACGACGGCATAAAATGGCAGAGTGAAGTCACCCACAAGTTGATCCTGCAGGCCCTGATTCTGCATGATTAACTGTTTTGCAAACTCCTTATCCGTGATTCCCGGAACAAGGTCGGTGTAGAGCTGAGCCCGCACAAGTTGATTCAGTCTTTCCAGGACTGCATCATCTATCAGCACAGATCGTTCCATCTTCCTGCAGTTGACGCAGTTGACTCCGGTAAAGTCGATAAACATCGGACGCTGTTCTTTTTCGGCGGCGGCAGTCGCTTTGGCAAACTCAAGCGCGTAATCCATTTCGTGATGTGAAATGACAAAGCCCATCGCGTCCGTACTCTTGACGACGACATTAGGTGGAGCGAATGCAGCCACGTTATGCCAGAGAGCCGTTAGCGGCATCTTGTGGACAAACATGCCAGCGGTGATGTATCCGGCAAATGCCAGAAACAGCACAGCAAAAAGGTTCCTCACGGTCTTTACCGTTGAAGTGGCAGGCCCCATCGGCTTTCGAAACAGCCCCAGCAAATAAACGCCGGTAATAATTGACAGCACGATCCACGACACCAGAAAAATCCTGTAGGTGATGTAAACGGGGATACTGCCGACGGAAAATCCGATGTCAGCGACACTCAGGAACTTGGCCACCAGGGCCAGCTCCACGATTCCCATCGTGACCTTCACGTCATTCATCCAGCCACCGCTTCGGGGCAGTCGCTTCAGCATGGAAGGGAACAAAGCCAGCAGGAAGAAAGGCGAAGCAAACGCCGATGAAAAAGCCAGCATCCCAACAACTGGCCAGAACACCTGTCCCTTTGCAGCCCAGGCCAGCAAACTTCCCACAAAAGCAAACGTGCAGGTGAACGAGACCAGCGTGAACGTCAACGCCATAAAGACTACGCCGATCACTCCGCCAGTCGATTCCCGCTTCGAGGTCCATGTCAACAGCGACGACGGAATCTGAACTACGAAGACCTCTATCAATATAAGCGCAAACATCAGAAACAGTGCTGCGAAAAACAGGTTAAGCCATTTGTTGTTGGCAAGCGTGTTCAAACTCGCAGGGCCAAAGATCGCTGCTGTGATCAAACCCAACACCGTAAACGCACCGATGATGCTCAAACTGTAAATGATCGCGAGTTTGATCGAGCTGCCTGCCCTCTTCTCTTCCTGCTTCAGAAAGAATGCCACCGTGACAGGAATCATGGGAAACACGCACGGAGTGAGCAATGCCAGAAAACCGGCCGCAAATGCAGTAAGCACAAATGCAAAGAAGCCATCCTGCGGGCTTTGATCCTGGTCGTTTGAATTCGCAGTGTTGCCTGACCCTCCAGTACCAGCCAATCCTGGCGTCGGCCTGGAACCAACATCCGTCGAATCGGGTTGTCCGGCCGTCAGCGTCAAAGCAAACTCCGCCTTGCCCGGTGGCAGACAACTTCCGTTGCTGCACACCTGGAATCGAATGAGTCCATCCAGTTCGGCTGTGGGTTCTGTCAAAGTAAAACGATGCGACCAGGTGACCTCGTGAAAATGAACGCGTTGCACAATGTCGTCCAGCGGGCGCTCGATTTCTGACTCGACGGATGCCTTGAATTGACTGCCGACCGGTTCCAGTCCCTTAACAGTCCCGAATTCGATCGTGGTCGGCTGTCCGGCCATGTCGGGATCCTGATCCAGCGCAAAAGTGTGCCACGGTTCTTCGATCACCGTGCGGATCGATAACGTGACTTCGTCACCAATCTGAGGCCGCATCGGCGTAAGTCCGATTTCAAAACGAATCAGTCCTTCCTTAGCCGCCTTGCCGTATCCGATCTTTGGTGTGACGGTGATTGGGTTCTGGTCATTGTTAACCTCAGGAGCAGTTTCGGTGGCCGTCGCTGTCGCAGTTTGAGGAGGGGTTTCCGATTCCGCTAGCTCAGCAGTGAATTTCCTGTTTCGGACAGGAACGCACTCACCATTACCGCCGAATTCCGGCGAACTGCAATACATTCCGTTCAGCTTTCCCGTGACGATCGTACTCGCATCGGCGGTTCCCTCAAGCGTTGCGCTCCATGTCACGCTGCCGAAAAACTTCTCAACGGTTTGGTCAAGATCCTTTTCGAAGACAGCCTTGGGCTCATGATCGGCTTTCCATTGCGGCGAGTTCGCCGCCAGCGATCCGGTGTCGAGCAGTGTGATTTTCGTGGTACCAGTAAATGCCGAATTCATTGCATAGATGTAGTAACCTTCCGGCACGATTGCCGTGACATGAATTTCTGTTCGGTCTCCATCAACGTTTTTCAGCACAGCGAAAACTTCGACGTCCGCATCCGGCCCTGCTGTGTTGCCGAACAGAGCCGGCCCATTCAGCACGCCGCCAGCATTTTTTTGCGCCTGAGCCATGGTGGGAAGCAGCAGCACGGCAAGCAACAGCCCAACGACGCGGAAAACGGTCGCAGAACCTTGAGTTATCGAAAAATGCAGCATCGAAATGGCCTTGTTGACTCGGTTCGGAGCTATGGAAGAATACGGACGTCTCCATCGCTTCCATGACGCAAAATACATAGTTTTGCCCCTTTCTGGGAAGTCGTCTCCCGAGGAAGGTGGTTTAACACACCGCTGCTGAGCGACTTTCTCATTGCCGCACTTCGGCAGAAAATGCCTCGTTTACGCCGCAGGCTGCTTTCCGGGGCTGGGTATTCGCTAAACCACGGGGTAGACTATCTTTTGGATATGGTCAGCCAACGCTATTGAAATAAATCGCGACATAGACTGTCGCTGGGAGTTCGCCGATGTCGCAACCGTCTTTGGACGCCGCAGCGACCGCATATCGCAGAAAAATGATGGCGAAGACTATAGGCTTCGCAGTACTGGTTGCCGTAATCTGGCTGCAACCCAGAATCCAAGCTTGGCTTGATGGACGCAAAACTGGCGGATCGGATGTCGTCGTCAACCACGATGCGGATCCATCGAACACCACGCAACGTCCCGCTGATCGCAAACGTGTAATCATCAAAGATGTCGATGAATCCCCGGTTGCCGAAGTCGATCGCCTGGACTCGCCCCAGCCAACAGAAACGACGAGCCGAGCAGCGTCGGCCCCCGGACATTCTCACGAGAACTCAAATGCCGACAAGTCCAAAACTGAAAAGTCACAATCCGACGCCGAGCCTGTCCTCGGCGAACTTCGCGAGATTCGAAAGAATGTCTTCGAATCCACGGCCGGTCTGCGTTACGTTCCCGGAAGTGCCGACAATCATCGACTCAGGCACGTCATGCAGCATGCCAAAGACGACACGACGAAACCAATCCACGGCGTCTTCGAAGGCGATCGCGATCAGATTTTGGCCGCGATCGACGAAGCGTATCAGAAAGCCCAAAAAGGAGGCCGCGACGTCCACAGCGAAGAACAAAACGATCGCCTTGTCTTCACGGTGAACCTCGGAAGAAAAATCGGCTACATGGGCGGATCAGAAGGAAAACGCACCGGCAACCCGGAATGCCGCTACGTGCGAATCGTGCTGGAAGACGGCAACGTCGTCATCAGCGCCTACCCCAAGAAATCTTTTTAGTCCTTAACGCGGGCTTTGCACAACCCAATGTGCCCCGACACTCCGTGGCGGGAATTCTCTCCACGGATTGACAAGCCACAATGATCCAAGCACGGCGTCCTGCCATGAATGTTGAGCGTATGGTGGCTAAATCCGGAGTGACTGGAATTGAAGTCGGGGCGAGTTGTTGGAACTTTGTCCATGCCTGCCACTCCTGTAGCATGGACATTCATGTCCGAGATACTGGCTAGGCCCCGTCGCATTGTCGAACGCTGACGCGGCACAATCACTGTCGCTTCGACAGGGTTTCATGGCCATGCCACGGACATGAATGCCCATCCTACAAACGATCGCTCCGCAATCACTCCCTCCAAGGTCTACCGAAGTTGAGTCGCATTCCCTGCATCAACGAGTTCTGGCATTGGAACACAAAGCGGCTGGCGAGAATCGAACTCGCATCCTAAGCTTGGGAAGCTGATGTGTTGCCACTACACCACAGCCGCGAAAAACAAGAACCGTCAACCTTTTTCAGTGTATTCGGCATTCTCTGACATTGCAATTGATTCTATTCAATTGCATCGTTTTGCACTCACTTTCATCCCGAAGTGGCAACAAGTGGCAACGGATCGTTCTTGGCAGCAGAACTCAATCGCTGCCACCACCACCAGCCACATGCCAGTCGTCAGCAGTACGCTCAAGCAACCTGACAAAATTCACGCATGGCTGCATCGAGGTTCCCGACATCAGCGACCACAACATTTTCGGCCCCCTTGGCACAGCCACATACTGGTCGTCAGGATCGCAATCCACTCGCCACCATCACCGACCACTCGCCACGGCTTTCGCGGCCATCAAAAAACGGCATAGGCTTCTGTAAAGCATCTGCGAACGGTGTGTTTTTGTGGGGATGAAACCCTCGCTGTGTTCGTGGGTTTGTGATGTTCATGGGTCGATTCGGGGCATGCAGATACTATCGCTCCCGATTTTTTCCAGACCCCCACCCCTTACCGCCGCGATGGGTACGAGGTTAGGAAGCATACCACTCTCCAGAATTTTTGGTGGAAAATTTTTGAGTTCACTTTGGGCATGTTGCCTTGATCGGCACGATATGTGTCACCCGCAGATGTGGATTCGCTTGCATCCATTATGTCAGACAAATCTGAACAGTGCTCGAGCCAATTCGATGGCGGGTTCGCCATGCGCCAAATACACCCTTGCCCAACCGTCCATGTCCTTTACTGTGATCTGGTACCATTCCGTGTTGAAATTCGTGAGAATTGTCGATCGAATGTAGCCCGACGATATTACGCAGTCTTACCACGTGAGATGAAAATATCGCAGTTGCGATGATCGACCCGACAGGAACCACGCATGGCACGTAGCAATCACGACTTCGACGGCTATCGGAAGTGGCTGGGTATCACCAACAAAAAACGTCTACCGACCCACTACGAACTTTTGGGAATCTCGCTCGATGAAGATGATCCCGAAGTCATAC
>CANJQC010000060.1 GCA_947476295.1 Planctomycetaceae bacterium
AACGGTTTTGTGGTCTCTGCGGAACTGGTTCTGATCGGCACGATTCTTGTGCTGGGCATGATCGTGGGACTGACTGAACTGTCCTACGGTGTGAACGAAGAACTGGAAGACCTTCAAAGGGTGCGATCTGTAATACGAAACTGAGGGTTCTTGAAGCTCTCAACCACAAAAGGAACGCCCGCATGGATGCTGAGCGCAACACGATGTTTTGCAAGAATCTTCTCGCGAGCGGTTGATTCCTTTTCAATCGCCGCTAGCACGTTATGGTGATAGGCGAGCATTCCATCCACAAACAATGTCATTCATCTCAGTCGAGTACGATTCGTTCCCGTGTACTGCTTCGTTTGACACTGCAGATTGAATGCCTATAACTAATTCAGATGATGAAAGTCAGGATGTGGAGTGTGGAATTCGTTTGGAGTGTGAGATGAGGTCATTTGTGTTGTGCATCGCATTAACACTGTGCGTCGTACTGGGAGTTGAGACCCTGGCGGTTGAGACCCTAGCCGTCAACAGTCAGATTATTGAAGATGCTGCGCCGCCTGTGGACGTATCAAAGACCGACGGCATTCGCCCATTGTCACCGACTGAGGCTGTAGGTTCCCTCCGAGTCAAGGCGGGCCTTCATGTCGAACTTGTTGCTTCCGAACCGCTGATCGAAAGTCCCGTCGCAATCGCGTTTGGAGCAGATGGAAAACTTTGGGTGGCGGAGATGTGCGACTATCCGCAAGAGAAAGGAATGAGCGGCGAGGATCAGGGAGAGAGTGAATCACAGGACGTAGATTCCTCGCCCTCTGCGACTGCTCACTCCTCACTCCTCACTCCTCATTCCTCGTCCGGCGGCCGCATCAAATGTCTGCACGACGACGATGGTGATGGCCGATACGATCGCTCAGAAACTTTTCTGACCGGGTTACCGTATCCAACCGGAGTAACAGTTTGGCGGAATGGACTTTTGATCTGTGCTGCTCCCGATATTCTGTTTGCTGAAGACACAGACGGCGACGGAAAAGCGGACAAGGTCGAAAAGCTGTTCACTGGCTTTGCGACTCATAATTATCAGGCCCGAGTCAACAGCCTTGAATATGGCCTCGACGGCTGGGTCTATGGTGCCTGCGGCTTGTTTGGTGGAAACATCACCAGTGTCAAAACAGGCGAATTGATCGCCGTTAGTCAGCGAGATTTTCGATTCAATCCGGACACCGGTATGCTGGAACCTGCGACCGGCGCGACTCAACAGGGCCGAGTTCGCAATGACTGGGACGACTGGTTCGGCTGCGACAACCTGACGATGCTGAAGCATTATCCGCTGGCCGATCACTATCTGCGACGCAATCCGTATCTGACTCCATCCACGACGGTTGTGAGCATCGCTGCGGAGCCGGAACCGGGGCGACTGTTTTCGATATCCAATCAGGTCTTGTTCATGCTGTCCGGTCCGCCAAATCGACCGACTGCCGCGTGTGGACTTGGGATTTATCGCGATGACTTGCTTGGCCACGATTATTACGGCAATGCGTTCACCTGCGAGCCGGTTAACAATCTGGTGCAGCGACAAATCCTGTCTGCCGAAGGCGTTTCGTTCACGAGTCGCCGGGCGGAGGATGAATTGGATCGCGAGTTTCTGGCGTCAATCGATCCGTGGTTCCGTCCGGTGCAGGTTCGCACGGGGCCGGACGGAGCGTTGTGGGTCGTCGATATGTACCGCTACGTGATTGAACATCCGATGTGGATTCCGCCGGATACGCTGGCAAAACTGGATCCACGAGCGGGTTCAACGATGGGCCGCATTTATCGCATCGTGCCGGATGGGAAGGCCGCACAAAAGCCACTGCGGATCGATCAATTGAAAGGCGAACAACTTGCTGCCGCGATGGATTCAGCCAATGGCACGACGCGCGATCTGGTACAGCAGCAGATTGCGTGGAACAACGACACGGCTGCGATTTCGATGTTAAAGAAACTTGCAGCAGAAAGTGATCGTCCGGAGGTGAAGATCCAGGCTTTATCAACATGGGCGAATCTTGAATCGCCGACTGTGGACGCTCTGAAAGCGTCGCTGACCGATGCCGATCCGCATGTACGTCGTCATGCGGTGAGAATATCCGAATCGCAGTTGAAGACATCGCCACAGCTGGCTGCTGCGGTGATCCGCCTTGCGACCGATGACGACGCATTTGTGCGTATGCAGGTGGCCTATTCGTCCGCGTTCCTCGAACCTGCGGACAGTGCTCGGTCGCTCGCCACAATCATTGCACATGATGGCGGTGATGAGCATCTGAAATCCGCCGAAGACAGCGCGCTAACGGCCGACAACATTGTGCGGGTGATGAGCGGACTGAAGCGCATATCGATGGACAGCATCGCGATGGATCGACTGCTAATCAATGCGGCAACGCTGGCCGATGAAGTCGCGTTGAAATCCATCCTTACCGAACTTTCAGCGCTGGCAGCTGCAACGCCGGAATCTGAAACACCGGCAGCGGAACACATCACTCGTCTGGCTCAGTTCATCGGTGCCTGGAGTCGCCGCACGACGCACGAAGTTCTGCCCGGCAGCGATTCGATCCGAGCGATCTGGAAGCCGGCAATGGACACTGCCGTATCGATTATGGAGTCCGAAGGCGCCACACCGCAACTTCGCACGGCGGCGGTGGCACTTGTCGCTCAAGGGCCGTTCCTCGGAGAGCCTCATGCCAAATCACTGGCCGCACTTTTGACGCCACGCACTCCGCCCGAACTGCAGTCCGCCGCCATTGAAGCGCTTCGAAGCGACGGCAGCGAAGAAATTGCCGAGTTTGTCCTGTCCGACTGGGCGGCACGCGAACCGCGACTTCGCAGAGAAGCCATCGCCTTATTGCTGTCCCGACAGATCTGGACCGAACGATTGGTTTCGGCAATCACTGATCACACGGTTTCCATGAGAGAATTCGACCTGTCCCAGCAACAGTTGTTGCTCGATCATCCGGATAAAGGAATCCGTGCGGCTGCTGCGTTGAATTTCAAGTCGCAAACATCGGCCAGTCGACAGCAGGTCATCGATCGTTACACCGCCGCACTCAGCAACGATGGTGAACCAGGCAGAGGTCGGCAGGTATTCCAGAAGCATTGCTCCAACTGCCATCGCGTGCAGGACCTAGGTCATGTGGTTGGTCCGGACATCGCAGCCTACAGCGGCAAGCCGCTGCAGTCGCTGCTGATCGCAATGCTCGATCCGAATTCGGCCGTGGATCCTCGCTACCAGTCGTACGTGGTTGTGCTGAACAGCGGGCGCAGCGTAACGGGCCTGATCGCGGAGGAAACGGCATCCGGTCTCACCTTGTTGGCACCAGAGGGAAAACGAGAATCCGTGTTGCGTTCTGAAGTCTATGAAATTCGCAGTACAGGCAAATCGCTGATGCCGGAAGGGTTCGAACAGAACGCTACGACGGATGATGTGACCGATCTTTGGGCATTCTTCAGAACGCTCCATGCACCGCCGAAACACCTGGAAGGCAATGCTCCCGCGATCGTCGAGATTCCGGCAGAAGGTAATGTCGCTCTGATGGCGTCGCAGGCCGAGATTTCCGGAGGAGATATTACGTTTGAACTTCCGTTTCAGAATATCGGGTACTGGCATCATCGCGATGATATCGTTCGCTGGCGAATCAAATCGCCCGGAATCCGGGAAGTCCTAGTCTGGGCCGAATGGGCATGCGATCTCAACTCAGAGGGCAGTGCGTTTTACATTGAAGGTGGTCAGCCGGTGCTCAAAGGCACTGTGGGATCGACCGGCGGCTGGGATCACTATCAATTCGGGAGAATCGGCGTGATGACGATTCGTGAAGGAGAATCGGAAATCGTCATGCGGCCTGCTGGTGATCTGAAGTCGGCAATGGTGGATCTGCGTGCGCTCCATTTTGTCTCACCCGGCGGCGTTCCACTGGCAACCGGCATGGTGAGAAAATCAAAGGGCGCGACGAAAACTGATGGTACGCAGCTCAAAAATCCGCGCTGATGTCGCGGCATTTCTGCTTTCCCACGACGATTCCGTCCCGACCGGAACGCGCGACGACGCCCTGCGTATGGTTGCCATGCTTAGCTGGCCGATCTCCGAACCGCAGTTGACACGCTATCTGAAAAAGGGTGTCCAAGACGACGGTCTGGAAACAATAGAAATCGGTCGCTCGCGGTCGAAATCACGGCTGCCGCTTGCGGGCAATGATGGCCGTGCGGGTCAACTTTGCCGGCAGGTGCCGCAGGTTAAGTCTGGTCGCGGTGACGTCACACCCTACATCACGGATCACCTCTTGCATCCGGGACAGCGTAATGTTGCGGTACTGATATCGTTTTGAAACGAATCGTCCCGTCAGACTCTCACTCATTTCAATGTTGATCAGATAGCCACCGGGAGCAATTAGCCTGATCAGCCCGCGGATACTGGCTTCCGTATCTTCGGCGTACCCCACGACGGCTCCGACACAGATTAGATCAAACGACGAATCCTTCAGCGAACACGAATCGCCATCCAACGTAGTCAACACATTTGGGGTTGAAATGTCGGCAACGCCGATTTGGATTCGATCCCGATCGATCCCTCGCTTGCCGGCATTTGCAATCGTCAGACGCAGGAAGTTCGGTTCCAGATCCGTCGCCACAAGTGTCGCCTGCGGAAATCGGTCGAGGAAATGAAGTCCGAGCAGCCCGGTTCCGCAACCGGCATCCAGAACGCGGCAATCCGATGGGCAGTCAATCTGCACCTGCTGAAGGAAACGACCGATGGCGTTTTCGTAACCCAGTAGCTTCATGAAGAAGTCATAGGTTCGGCTGCTCTTATAGAGGGTGGGATTTAACATACGGTCGTGTCGCACATGGTATCGGTCGATTCCTTATTACAATGTTGGACGGCACGGATCCGGCCGCCCGACGAATCTGCGACGTCAACCCAAACTGTTCATCTTTTGGAAAAGATCGGGTGAGCTGATACACCGCGACAGCAAGTTGGTCCGCCAATTCGAACGCTCGCAATTTCGTGTGATCCCGCATCAACGAATCCTACAGCCTACAGTCTCATCCCTCCAGCCTTTCCTGCTGCCGGTGCAGCATTTTCTCGTCACGTTCACAGTGCCTGACGAGCTGCGTTCGCTGCTGCGCGTGTGTCCAAAGGAAGGCTACGATGCGATCTTCGCAGCGGGCTCAGCGACGACTCGCAGCGTCGCTGCGGATTGCGTTTCCCATATGGAACCGGCCGCTGCAACACCATCGGGCTTCTTGAACAAATGCCTTGAGCTTCGGCTCGGGAGGCTCTCATCGCCACAAGCCCACTCCGCTGAACCGCTAACGTAACTCCACGCCGTCCGCACTCGCGAAGTCAAAGCCTTATATGTATGGTTGGCCATTCAGTTCATAACCGAGGTAAAGAATCCAAGCTCTGACTCATGTTATGCAGTGGTGTTCCCTGGCTTCCGCGTCGGACTGTTGATATGGAGGCGTTTGCCCATATTTCATCACCCCCCGCCCCCCCTGGACTTCATGATGACGTTTCTGCCGCTCCCTTCTCTATCGCGATTTATCGTCACAGGCAACGATCGCGCGAAGTACTTGCATAACTTCTGCACGAATAACATCAAAGAACTGCCGTCCGGAAAGGCCTGCGAAGCATTTTTCTGCGATGTCAAAGCCCGTGTGATTGCGCACGGGTATATCCTCGCATTCGAAGATAGCCATGAAATCTGGATGCTCGTGCGAGAGGAGGCCAGCCTGCTGAAGCACCTCAATCGTTACATCATTACCGAGGATGTGACCGTTACTTCAGCAACGGAATCTACGGCAGTGATTGCAGCGATCGGTGAAATGTCTGCAAACAAGTTACTCATTGGCGCGGAGGATGCCGGGGCCGGACTTCAGGAACCGCTAAGCTGCGCAAGGTTACAGATTCGTCATCCGGATCGTGGCGTGGTTACAGCAACGGCATTCTCTGTGACTTGGGCAGGGACGCCGATGCTGTGGATGGCAACGCAGAATGATTCAAATCCGATTCCTCCGCCGGTAGAAGCAGATGCCACTGCAGCGCAGTTCGAGGAACTACGAATTCGTGAGCGATTCCCGATCATCAATGAGGACATGTCAATCGAGAACATGGCACCAGAGGCTGAACGCAACTCGTCTGCGATCAGCTATGCCAAAGGCTGTTATCTCGGACAGGAACCCATCGCCCGTCTGGACGCCATGGGCCATGTGAATCGGGCCTTGCGATGCGTGGAATCTGCCGGACCGGCCAGTCAACTTTGGAAATCAAATATCCTTACTGCTGATGGAGTAGTCGCTGGCGTAGTGACGTCTGCGGCGACTGTTGATGAAGGCTCAATCGGACTGGCGGTGCTTCGCGCGAATGCGACGCAAGGCCAACTGCATTGCGTCGTGGATGGGCAGCATGTCGCAGTACGTGACATCAAAGGGGTCAGGCGTCTTTGATTGGAAGTGTCAAGGGGATTCAAGTGCCAGGTACCGCAACAAAAATGTGTATTACGGAGTCAATCGACTTCCTGCGGGACTCACGATCAGCAGCATCGGAGTCATTACATGGCACCGGGAATCGAAGACCGGGGGGGCACATCGTTTACCGTCACGGTCTCAGGCGGTCGTTTAGCCTCGACAACTTCGCTGCCATTCTCTCTGACTTTCACCACTGCGGGGATTCCGATCGACAATCAGGCTCCGGTGATCCTGTCGATCGCCCCCGTCCTGGCACTGATCGCGTGTGGTCAAAAAACTCAGCCGTGGGCCAATGATCTTTGAAAATCTGGGTTCGAATGAAATTCATTGCCAAAATGTCGGCCCGTTTGGCTGAAATCATGTCCAGAGATTCTTGCGAAGCGTGTCATTGGAAGTGCCATCCTCAGCCGCCGGGGGTACAATTGAAAAGTCAAACGTCAAAGCCACTCCTGACTGAGCGACTCTTCGCAGCGTGGGTTGCCTGTTTCGTACAAATGCCGCCGACTGGTCAATGGAGGAACGCTGGAAGTCGCGGTTGCAAGTGAACCGTTGTTAAGCGGGACTGGGGTGAGTACGATGCCGGGGTGGAAACCATGGCTATTGGCTGCACGTGACTCGGGAATTTCCAAATTTTTGTGCTTGAGGTCGTTATGCTCAACTTTGTCGGACGAGGAACTGCTCATACCTGCGATGGAACAACGCGGCGTGACTTTTTGCAAGTCGGTTCTCTGGGTGTCGCTGGGCTGTCTCTGGCTGGATACATTGAAGCTAAGGAACAAGGGCAGGTTGCGAGCGGCCATGACGAACGTTCCTGCATTATGATTTTTAATCTGGGTGCCCCAAGTCAGCTCGATACATTCGACATGAAACCCGATGCTCCATCGGAAGTTCGCGGTCCGTTTAAGCCAATTTCCACAAGTTGCGGTGCGTATCAACTGTCGGAGATTCTGCCAAAGATTGCATCGATCTCAGAACACCTGGCGTTGGTGCGAAGTTGTCATCATGGTGGAGCGGCTGTGCATGACGCTGGCTGGCAGATTATGCAGACGGGGCGACAATTTTCCGGCGGTGTCCTGTCACCCCATGCCGGTTCCGTTGTAAGTTATCTCAAAGGTCGTCGAACTGATCTGCCGCCGTTCGTCCTGCTCCCTGAACCCATGGGACGGGGCGGCGGAAATCTTCCCAACGGACAGGCGGGAGGATTTCTTGGCAAGGCCCATGATCCATTTGCGTTGATGGCCGATCCTTCGAAGCCGGACTTCAAAGTGCCTGACTTGTTGCCACCAGAATCGCTGGGTGTGGTGCGGATGGAACGGCGTCGAAGGCTGCGTGATCTGGTTGACAATACGGTTAAGGATTTTGAATCCACCGAAAACGCGGTGATGATGGGACGCAATTTCGAAGCCGCGTATCGTCTGATGACCAGTCCGCAGGCGCGCGATGCATTTGACTTGTCTAAGGAACCGCAGTCCGTCCGAGAACGTTACGGTATGCATCGATTCGGTCAGTGCTGTCTGTTGGCTCGGCGACTTGTCGAAGCCGGCGTGCGGTTTGTCACGGTCAATACGTTTCTGACTGTGTTCGATGAGATTACCTGGGATATTCATGGCTCCAAGCCGTTTACATCCATTGAAGGCATGAAAGACATCGTCGCGCCGCTTTACGATCAGGGATATTCAGCGTTGATCGAAGATCTGCATCAGCGGGGCTTATTGCCGAATACGATGGTCTGCAATGTCGCAGAGTTTGGTCGCACGCCGAAAGTCAATCCGGCGGGCGGCCGAGACCACTGGCCGCAGTGTTTTACCGTGGGATTTGCGGGCGGAGGCGTTAAGGGCGGACAGGTCGTGGGAGCCAGCGATCCAATCGGCGGAGTTCCGGCAGATCGTCCCGTGCAACCGGGGGATGTGCTCGCGACCGTGTTTCACAGCCTTGGCTTGAAACTGGATTCGCACCTTCCAGGCCCGGCAGGTCGCCCGTTTCCTTTGGTCGATTTTGGCTATCGCGAAATTCACGAATTATTTTGATCGACCACGGTTTAAACGAACAGACAGATTAGCCGGAAATCCACCCAATGAACTCAACCTTCCTCACCACAATTCCCATCATGCGCATTTTTGATGTGGTGAAGGCAAAGGATTTTTACCTCGGGTTTCTGGGGTTCACTGTTGATTGGGAGCATCGCTTCGATTCCAGCGCACCCGTGTACCTTCAGATTTCGAAAGGTGATCTTCTCCTGCATTTGTCGGAGCATCACGGTGATTGCTGTCCGGGTTCTACAGTATTCGTCTGGATGAAGGGAATTGAAGAATTCCATGCCACCATCACGTCGCGCGGCTACGGATATATGCGACCCGGCATTGAGCGGACGTTTTACAACAGTGTCTGCGTCGAAGTGACCGATCCGTTCGGTAACCGCATTCGCTTCAATGAAAAACGTGCAGAAGTATTGTAAGTACGATGGACATTCATGTCCGTCGCAAAGCCCTGAACGCCCGTCGAAGCGACAATTATTGTGAGTTGACATTCGTTCGGCGGCGGGACGCTTTCTGGTTAATCTCGGACATGAATTTCCAAGGTACATTAGACACAGACATGACCCCACAGAAAGTGCATCATGCAATTGGCGACGTTGGCAGCGGGATTTGTCGAGGCACTGGGACGGCTGTCGGCGACATCGGATGACTACGTGCCTTCGATTGTCACCTTGCTGATTGATCAGGCTCGAAGCGCTCGTGCAAGTGACATTCATCTGGTACCGACCGAAACTGCTCTGGTTGTGCAGTGGCGTATCGACGGCGTGCTGCATCCTATTGCAGGATTTGACCGCGATCTGGCACCGCGCGTCGTGGCGCGGCTCAAAGTGATTTCCGGATTGTTGACGTACCGGACAGACGTGCCGCAGGAAGGACGTGTGTCGCGGGAATTCAGTCGGACAGAAGTTCGTATCACGACGTTTCCAACGCTGCACGGTGAGAAGGCCGCGATTCGCCTGTTTGCCGAAAACGACCAATTGCAAAAGTTGACACAACTCGGCTTGCCGGAAGAAATCGAAACAGAACTTCGACGGCATCTGGCTGCCACCGCCGGTGTCATTTTGCTCACCGGGCCTTCCGGGAGCGGAAAGACCACGACGGCGTACGCATGCCTGCGAGACATCATTGCGGATTCGGTCGGCACGCGCTGCATTATGAGTCTTGAAGATCCTGTCGAAGTTGCGGTGGATGGTGCGACGCAGTCCCAGGTGCGTCCGACCGCAGGATTCGATCTGGCAACCGGCCTGCGATCCTTGATGCGGCAGGATCCCGATGTCATTTTTGTGGGCGAAATCCGTGATCCCGCCACGGCGGAAGCTGCATTTCAAGCCGCTCTGACCGGACATCTGGTGCTGACGACATTTCACGCCGGAAATGCTGCGGAAGCCATCACTCGGTTGCTGGAAATGCAGATCGAGCCATATCTCATCCGCAGCGGACTGCGAACCGTGATCTGCCAGCGATTATTGCGGCGAATCTGCACGAACTGCCGCGACCAGGTCGGCCATAACGCAGCAAATCCATCGAAATCTTCAGAATCCGGAAGAACGTCAGACAAATTTGCATTGCAGCCCGTTCATCGCATCGCGTGTGCTGTTTGCGGCTCAACCGGCTATCACGGGCGTTTGGTTCTGGCAGAAATGCTGAACCCGAATTCTCCCGAGGTCGCTAAGGCCATTCTAAACAGATCGGATGCCCCCGAGGTGTCTCGACGGGCAGCTGCATCCGGGATGCAGACTTTGAATCAAAGAGCTGCTGCCGCCGTGACCAGCGGGCAGACGACACACGAAGAAGTATTAAGAGTCCTAGGGTCAATCGTATAATCCAGTCAAAAGCATGTCGTTCAACTTTCTCCCGTTACTGTGGATTCGTTGATGTTTCATTCAAAACTCAGCCTTGAAGACATGCAGGCGCTATCGGAAGAAATCAGTCATCTGGTAAAGGCGGGGATGCCACTGGAGGAATCGCTGGCTCAAGCTGGTATGGGTCGCGGAAAACGACTCATGCATGTTATGCAAACTCTGTCCGACGGCTTGAGTCAAGGCCAGACACTGCCGGAATTGATCGAACGTGAATCAATCGGCGCTCCGCGAATGCTGGCGTCCGCAATTGGTGCCGGAATTCAGTCCAACAGCCTGAGTCTGGCAGTGGAAATGATGGGGGATTTTGCCGCCGACATCGTTGATCTGCGGAATCGCCTGCTTCAGGCCGCCGCGTATCCGCTGACGGTTGTTCTGATCGCGAGCGTGCTGCTGATCATGTTTGTACAGAAGACGCTTGAGTTGTTCCTGGAGACGGTTCAATCTTGGAATCTGGACGTCAACTGGGTGCTGCTTCAACTGCTGGAATGTAACAAAGCCGCACCGTGGTGGACGTACATTTTTCCGGTCGGTCTGACAATGCTCACAGGATTTTGGATGATCTCCGGCCGCGCGGCCACAATGGCGTTTCAGGGACCGGAGAGAATTTTCCTGTTGTTGCCCGGCGTTCGAGCACTGGTCCGAGATCTGCAAAACTATACGCTCACCCGAATGTTGTCGCTGCTGACCGATCGAGGCATTGCGCTGCCGGAGGCCCTGACGCTTGCGGGTGGCGCGTCGGGTTCAGTGCGACTTGAACGAGCGTGCCAAGAGATGTCTCAGAACATCCGCAGAGGCGACGGAATCGGCCCTGGTTTCCAGACAGCGGCAACCTCCGGAAAATCAAGACGATTTTTATTGCCGCCACTTCTGGACGTGTGTCTGCAACAGGTTCAGCACAGCGAAGATCGACTGGTGCTCCGTTTGCGGGCCGTTGCTGACTTTTATCGCAATCGTCTGGAACGAAATTTTTCATGGCTCCGCTTGCTGATGCCGGTCGTAATGTTCGTAGTTGTCGCTGGCGGGTGTGCATTGTTGTATTCGGCAATGGTCTTCTGGCCGGCAGCTGAGTTGTATCGACATCTGGGACAGTAGTTTGGGAAAAGGGGTCAGGAACCAATAGCCAAATGGCCCGAAGGGTGCTTCGCACTATTGGTTCCTGACCCCTTTTCCCAAAGATATTAAAAATATGCCAACTTATAAATATCAATCTGTACTTCCAACCGGCGTTTCTGTCTTCGGCATTTTCGATGCTGAAGACGAGACCGCACTGGCTTCATATCTCCTCACGCGCGGAATGACGCTCGTTGATTTTTCGGACATTGCGATCGACAAACGTCTGGGAACGCAGTTGGCTGCGATTCCACGAATTCTGCAGTTGCGGATCGGAGAACGCATTCAGGAAGCATTGCTCACCGGTTTACCGGCGCATGTTGCGATCGCAGCGATGGCCAATGAACCGTTTGAGCATCCTCTGTTGATGGCCATGCCGTGGCTGACGGGGCTCGCTGGCTCTGCGTTGGTGATGTCGATCCTGCTGACAATCGCCATTCCGGAATTCACCGTGGCCTTGATCCTCACCGCAACAATTGCCCTGGTGACCTGCACGGGTCTGTGGATTGTCGGTTACTGGTGGTTGCAGATTCGCCCGCGCGACATGTTGCTGCGTCTGTCGCGGCAAATGGCGGCGGGTAGTTCTGAATCCTTGATGCAGGAAGCGTTTGTACCACTGGAAATCCGGAGCATTATGAAGTCCGACATGGCGGCTCAGCAAAAATCGCTCAGCGTGGCGGAACTGCTGCCGTCACTGGGCATCATGCAGGTTCAGCGGCATCTGTTTGCAACAAGAATGGTAGCACCATTTTTGGCATTATTGTTGTTGATTCCCGCGAGTTATTGCGCGCTGCTGATTGTGATTCCAAAATTCAAAGAGATCTTTGTCGGCTTTGGAGTGGAACTGCCGTATCTCACGCAGGTGACCATCGGATTAAGCGATCTCATCTCGCACGTCGGCATGCCTGGCCTGATCGGTGTCACGTTGTTGACCGCTGCGGTGACTGTCTTATTCTATACCATGATGATCTGGTCACCCGCAGCAGAAATCCTGAGCGTTGTTCCGATGCTGGGGACATCGCTGCGATTGCTCATGCAGGCTCGCGTCGCGCGAGTTCTCGGTGTGCTTGTTCGTAACCATTCTTCCGTTTCGGATGCGATTTCAGTGGCGACCAATGCGAGCGGCTATCGGGAAGTTCGAAGACGCGGCGCAGAAATGGCGACGGAACTGAGAAATGGTAAACCCGTGAACCTCGTCTGTGCCGGGCTTCATGGACTTCCATTATCTCTCCTGCTGCGAGTCAGCGACCGCAATGAATCCGAAGACGCACGCCAGGAAACGGCTCAGTCATTCCTCATGTTTGCATCATCACTGGAACAGGCCTCGTGGGGACATGGATCCATCCTCGCGGTCGGCGTTGAGATGCTTGCCATGTCGGTCACCGGTGTAGTCACGGTCATATTTGTAATCGGTATGTTTATGCCGCTGATCAAGCTGCTGAATGATTTGTCGGTTTGCCTGTGGACATGGGGGGCATGGCTATGACGTTTATCCAGATGTGGTTGTTTATGACCAACCGATCTGAGCCCATGCGACAAGCATCATTGTTGATGTTGCTCGCTGGTGGTGTTGGACACGGCGATACGCTGTTGCAGTCACTGCGGGCTCACGAGCAGGAAAGCAAATCAATCTGGGCCAGCAAAATTGGACAATTGCGGATGTTGCTGGAACAGGGGCATTCGCTGTCAGGTGCTGTGTCGATCATTTCCGAGCTGCTGCCTGATCAAACGGTGACCGCCATCCGCGTCACTGAAGGCACGGGTGCTCTCGCCGACGTCCTGATGGACGAAGCGCGGCGTTTGCATGAACAGAGTCGGGCAACAATTCTGCCAGCAGGCACATTAGAGCAAAATCTCGTATGGGCGGCTGCGTTGCTGATGAGCTTGTCGTGGATCATAACGTATTTGATGGTGTTCATCGTTCCAAAGTTTAAGGAAATCTTCATCGGATTCGGGGCGGAGCTGCCTCCTTCGACCATGAAGATGATCGCACTTACCGACAATGCGGTTTCGTATTGGTATGTGTTTGCTCTTCCGGTGACTGCAACAACTTTCGTTTTTTTCTGGATGCTGTATTCATCGCTTCGCAAAAAGTTAATTCACGGCTATCCGCGATTTGCAGAATACTGGCCTCGATACTGGTTACCTGGAGTTCTTCGAACACTCAGCCTGTCAGTTGCCAGCGGGCAATCGCTGGGGCGAGCCCTCGATTGCGTGATGCAGGATCTTCCTCCGGGACGTTCAGCCAAGGTCGTGAGTGCTGTGCGACATCGTGTGCATGGCGGTGAGGATGCAGTAGTGGCAATGCAGTCAGTTGGGCTACTGCGAAAGTCCGAAGCCGCGTTTCTGAATTCGTCGTTAAAAACTCATCACCTGGACTGGGGACTTCGGCACCTTGCTGATTCCGTAGAAAGACGTCGCAGAAATCTCTTCCGTCGTCTTTCGCAGTTAATCGGCCCAGCTGTTGTATTGCTGGTCGGAAGCATCGTGCTGTTTTTTGCGGTCGCGTTCTTCGAACCGCTGATAACGGTGCTTGATAGTTTGAGCAAGGTTTAATCGGCATTCCTGCCCATGAAACACATTCAACAAATAAAACAAACAACCCTTCGCCGCGGCTCATTGCTGGCGGAAGGGATCGTGGCGTGCATTATCCTAGGAGTCGCAATCAGCATGCTGGTGCCGGCACTGGCGGCGATCGGACGGCAGCGACAGGCGATGCGTTTTGATACGCTGGCGATGATTGAACTCAATAACATTGCCAATGTCATCAGGAAGCAGGATATGCAGCCCTCAGAGGTTAAAATCTCTGATTGGTTTTCGCATCGCTATTCCGATGCCGGGCTTACAGTAGATCCTCTGCCAGATCCTGGAGACGCCACTAAGGAAATTCTGGACGGATTGCGTCTGACGATTCGGCGGCCTCAGGCGGAATCTATGCCCGATCAGAAGGTTTCTGTTGTCGTTTGGCTTGTGAAGAGGGGACCAACACCATGAATCGCAGTCTCCCACAATCCGCCCGCAGTGTCTCGCGACGTCGCGGCGCACTTTTTCATTATTATCTTGCATACGTCACACTGATGTCGTCAATTCTGCTGATGGCGGGAACATGTCTGCATACAATTTTGCAGAGCGATCAGACAGATCGACGTGTGTCCCTGTTTCTGCATTCGTTGCTGCGGTGCGAACGCATACTTCGTGCGGATGTGGAAGCTGCGAAACTGACGCTGGATTCCGATGCCGCACTGACACTCGCTCGGGACGACGGAATACAAATTCGCTGGGCCGCTGATCGCGGCATTCTGACTCGCCTGGAAACCCAGAGTGAAGAATTGCTTAGTTCCGATCGCTTCGTCTTTCCGGCTGGGTCAAAGATCGAAATGAAAATCCGTGACGACGGCGCGACGGTGGTTAGGTTTTTCGAGCCGTCCGTTTTCGTCAAATACAGTGCAGTTGGCAATGGTGGTCTGAATCGGAACAAACCGATCACTGAAGCCTTTCCGCCGACACCCGAGGGAGCGGCGGTGCAGCCCGTTACGGAGATTATTTTGCAATAGTAAAAACACCTTCAATCCTTCATTCGTTTGTCCCCAATTCGTTTGTCAAGAAAAATGACTAGGTACTGACACCATGACAAATCAATCAACAACTCAGGATCGGACTGCATTTGAGGCACACTAGGAAGTGGCAGAGATTTGGACAAGCGAATTATGGACAAGCGAATGAAGACATTGACATTCCAACTGCGAAACAGAAATATGAAATTCGAAGCCGGTTCTATCAACTCAATGAATATGCATGACGGCCTATCCGCGCGACGCGGGGCGGCGAGTATTGTGGCCATTGCGGTGCTTGTAATCTTGGCCGGGATCATGGCACAGCAAGTGCGGCGAGTTCTGATGGAACGGCGGCAAATGCGGAACGAAACAGCATACCTGCAGGCAGAAAAACTGGCTGATGCCGGGTTGCTGCTTGCCGAAAACTCCAGGTTCAAAGATCCAGCGTGGACGGGACTCACATGGAATCTGCCGCCCGGCTCAATTCATCAGACAAATTCCGCAGAGGTCGTGATCGCAGTGCAGGATGATTCGTGTACTGTCGTCGCTCGATACCCGGCCAACGCGGATATTCCTTTTCAGGTGACTCGAACAAGAAAGTTGACGCCATGAATTTAACCTCATCATCCGGCCTTCGGCCACCTTCTCACTTAAATTCGGGGGAGAAGGAACGTGTGCAAACCGCGACTGGCCAATCGCGGCTGCGTGGTTTCACACTGATCGAACTGCTTGTCGTGATCGCGATCATTGCGGTCCTGATCTCATTGCTGCTACCGGCTGTGCAGCAGGCACGTGAGGCGGCTCGGAGAACTCAGTGTAAAAACAACCTGATGCAGATCGGTCTGGCGTTGCACAACTATGAAATGGCGTTTGAAATACTGCCACCAGGTTGCGTGAATGAGAGCGGCCCGATTCGCAACATCGAAGAAGGTTACCACATGTCCTGGATCGTGCAGATTCTGCCGATGATGGATCAGGTCAGTCTCTTCAGTCAGATTAACGGTAATTCAAGCGTATATGCTGCCACGAACGGCAGCTTCCGCAGCATGGTGATGCCGACACTGGCCTGTCCGTCGGATTGGCAACGCATGTTGAGTCAGGGTAACCAGACGCTGGCGATGAACAACTACGCTGCCTCATTTGGAGGTGAGGATGTTCCGATCGATGCTAAGAACAGCGGTGTCATGTTTCTGAACAGCAGTATTGGTTTTCGGCAGATTCGCGACGGTGCGTCAAATACGCTAATGGTCGGCGAAAAATGTGTGATCGAAGATGCGAACGAACTGGGCTGGATGTCCGGCACGAAATGCACGCTGCGGAACACAGGCATTGCGATCAACGGTGGCTGGGATGTCGGTGGTTCTGCTCCGCCCGACGACACTTCCACAAGCGGCTTTTCCAGTTACCACACTGGCGGTTCGCAGTTTGTCCTTGCAGATGGTTCTGTGCGGTTTATCAGCGAGAACGTTAATTTGTCACTCTATGCGAATCTCGGCAATCGAGCGGATATGGAATTCATAGGAGAGTTTTAATGGCGTGTATTCCTGTGAACTCAAAGCGCCTCCTTCGCGGATTTACGCTGCTGGAAATGCTTGTGGTGATCGCGATTATCGCGGTCCTGATTTCATTACTGCTGCCTGCTGTTCAGCAGGCTCGTGAGAACGCACGCCGTGTGCAGTGTCAGAATAACCTGATGCAGATTGGCGTAGCTCTGAAAAATTACAATCAAATGTTCAGCGTCCTGCCGCCGGGCTGTGTCAATGAGACTGGCCCTGTTTTTGCGGACGGTGAAGGGTATCGCATCGGCTGGATCGCACAGATTCTGCCACACATTGGTCAGGAGGGTGCCTGGCATCGGATCAATTTTGTGAATCCAAATCGCTCATTCATGTCGCCGGAGGAAAACGTCGCATTGGATGAAGCCATCGCGCTCTGGAATCAGCTTGAATCTGGCGACGTCACGCGAGAAAAGCCGAAGCCAGCGGATCTGGCGGGGAGAATGGGGAGCACGACTGGCTTTCTAAGTCTGCTTCAATGTCCATCCTATCCTGGAATGTCGACTCCCGGTTGCAATTATGCCGGAGTTCATAACAGCATCGAGCAGCCCATCGACGTTGATGGCGACGGCTTGTTGTATCTGAACAGCTCAGAATCACTGGAATCTGTTCCCGATGGTGTGTCGAACACGTTGCTCGTCGGAGAGCATTTGGAGGATCCGCCAGGAACTGTCTGGATCTTCGGTGATCGCGGCACGCTTCGCAATATGGGGGATACCGAAGGATTGGGATCGTATACTCGCACCGTGGTTTACGATCCGGCCACCCAGGAAATGCAGGACACGCGCAACATGACGGAAGATGAACGTATTGAGTACAAACTGAAGCAGCGAGCGCGTGTCGGGACATTCGGAAGTTCGCATAATCAGCATGTGCATTTTCTGCTTGCCGACGGCAGCGTCCGCAAAATTCACAAAAATGCGACTCAGGAACTACTCTTGAAACTGGCCTCTCGCAAAGACGGACAGCTTGTTTCTGCGACGGACTTCTGAATAAAAACCAACTGGCGAGCGGCATGCGTCAGCTTGCCGGTACAGTTCACGAGTCATTATTGTTTTGCTATAAACAATGCCTCTCGCCACATTCAATGCCAGCAAACTGAGACCCCGCAATGCTCCTTCATTGTCAAACATTTCAAACGACTCATTGTGGACTCTTTTCCAAGACCTCGTTCGTTCGCATTCTGATTTTGCTGACTGCAACATACGGCGTAGCGCGGACTTCAAACGCTGGCCCGGATGAGAACAAAACAGCGTCAACCGAAATTCGCCATTCAGACCTCAGCGTCTACCGCGCGGACGATGGGACTTTGAAACCGATTCGGACGACCGAAGACTGGGCCATCCGGCGAAAACAGATCATCGCGGGGGCTGAGGCAGCCATGGGGCCGATGCCGACGTTTGAGAATCTGCCTTCGTTTGATGTGAAGGTGACCGAAGATGTGCGTATCGGCAAAGTGCGCCGTCTGACGATGACAATTGCCGTCGAAGGTTCCGATCGATTGCCGCTCGATTTGTATATTCCGGAGTCAGCAGCCGATGTTGTTGATGTCCGCGACCTGTTGAATGCAGGTTCGCCCTCAAAGCTGGCCGCTATTGTTGCTCTGCATCCGACCGGTGCTCCTGGAAAACGCATCGTGGCCGGCGAAGGCGGGAAACTGGGACGACAATATGGCCTTGAGCTCGCTCAGCGCGGCTATGTGGTAATCGCGCCGGACTATCCGTCGTTCGGACAGTACGACAAATATGATTTCGCGAACGACAAGTACGTGTCCGGCACCATGAAGGGAATTTTCAATCATCGCCGATGCGTCGATTTTCTTTCAGCATTGAAATTCGTGGACGCGGATAGAATTGGTGTCATTGGACATTCGCTCGGCGGACACAATGCCATCTTTCTGGGGGCGTTTGACGAGCGACTCAAAGTGATCGTCTCATGTTGTGGCTGGTGTCCGTTTCACGACTACTACGGCGGCGACATCAAGGGTTGGACAAGCGACCGCTACATGCCCCGACTTCGCGATACGTATCAACTCAATCCGGACAAGGTCCCGTTTGATTTCTACGAACTGATTGCGGCTCTGGCGCCGCGTACGTTTGTCTCCGTGTCGCCAATTCGTGATGCGAACTTTGAAATCAACGGCGTTCGAAAAGCGATGCCCGTGGCCGGTTCGATCTACTCGCTGTTCAAAGCCCGCGAAGAGTTGATGCTGTTGACCCCGGACTGCGAACACGATTTTCCGACGGACATGCGTCTGCAGTCCTACAACGTGATGGATCGGGTCCTCAATCACACTCCCAACGAATTTGAGCCGGACTTTGCCGAAGAATTGCCGCGAATTCCTGCTCGCTCGCCGGCAGACGCAATGGCGTCTTTTCAGGTAGTCGATGGCTTTGAAATGCAGCAAACCGCCGCAGAACCGTTACTGACTGATCCGGTTGCAATGTCATACGACGCCGATGGTCGCTTGTTTGTCGCCGAAATGAATGACTACTCTGAACAGGCAACCGAACATCTGGGCCGCGTGCGGATGCTCGTGGATTCTGACGGTGACGGACGGTTTGATCAGAGTCATGTTTTTGCCACAGGCTTAAGCTGGCCCACGGCGATTATCTGCGCGAACGACGGCGTTTTTGTCGCGGCAGCCCCGGATATTTTCTTTCTCAAAGATACCGATGGCGACATGAAGGCCGACGTAAATGAAGTGGTCTTCACGGGTTTTGAACGATCCAATGTGCAGGGATTGATCAATAGTTTTCATTGGGGGCCGGACAATCGAATTTACGGTTCTGCCAGCACTGTTGGTGGTTCAATCACCAGTCCGAAACATCCGGACCGCGCGGCGCTCGAATGTCGCGGTCGTGACTTTTCGTTTGATTCAAAGACGCTGGAGCTGCGAGCCGAAACAGGTGGTGGTCAGCACGGCATGTGCTTCGACGATTGGGGTCACCGTTTTGTAAGTTCCAACAGCGATCACGCGCAAATGGTTGTCTACCGCGACGAATATCTTTCGCGTTCGCCGTTACCGTCTGCTGCGCCGGCGCGAGTCAGCATCGCTGTGGACGGAGGTCAGGCTCCTGTGTTTCGCATCAGTCCTGTTGAACCGTGGCGAATCGTGAGGACTCGACTGCGTGCATCGGGGCTTTCAAAGGGAATTGTCGAAGGTGGCGGTCGTCCGGCGGGATATTTTACAGGGGCAACTGGGATTACGATTTATCGCGGCGATGCATGGCCGGATGACACCAAAGGACTGGCCATTGTGGGCGACGTTGGCAGCAACATCGTACATCGCAAACGACTGACGGCAGACGGTGTGATCTGGACTGCCAATCGCATGGATACAGGTCGTGAGCTGGTGGCGTCAGAAGATATCTGGTTTCGCCCGGTTCAGTTCGCAAATGCCCCCGACGGATGTCTGCAGATACTCGACATGTATCGCGAAGTGATTGAGCATCCGGCGAGTCTGCCGCCGGAGATCAAGAAGCATCTGGATCTCACCAGCGGTCGTGATCGTGGGCGGCTCTATCGAATTGCTCCGACAGGCTGGAAACCTCGGCATGTTCCGCAACTCAGCCACGCCAAGACTGCGGAACTGGTCGCACTGCTGGAACATCCGAACGCCTGGCACCGCGACACAGCATCACGATTGATTTTCGAACGGCAGGATGCGTCGGCCATCGACGGAATTCGTCGGTTATTGAGAGAATCGACTTCCGGACTGGGGCGGTTTCATGCGATCGGAAGTCTGGAAGGACTCCGTGCATTGACTGCAGAAGACGTGATCGTTGGATTGGTGGATCCTGTCTCCGGCGTTCGTGAGCGAGCGGTGCTGGCCAGCGAAAAACTGGCACCGTCCGATGAAGTCCTCGGGACGCTTGCGGCTATGACCGGCGACGAGAACGCGCGAGTAAAAATGCAACTCGCATTTTCGCTGGGTGAGTTTCCGCCGTCAGACGTGCGACGTGAGGCGTTGCAGAAACTGCTGGCGGAGTCGGGTCAGAATCGCTGGATTCGTACGGCGGTATTTTCATCACTGGGTGCCGAAGCAACCGTCGCTTTTGAATCGCTTGCAGCAACACACGATGCTGCGTTGGCAGGCGGCGGCGTTGCATTGGTTGAACTGGCTGACCTAGTGGCGCGGAGAACGTCAGGCGACGCGGGCTGGGATAAGCTTGCTGCTGTGATCGCTGCGCGGCACGATGATCCTGCGATGCAGGTGAAGTTGCTGCAGGCCGTCTTCACGGCCAGCAAGGCGGCTCACAGCAGCCCAGCGTTTGCTCAGTTGACCGCGGAATTGCTTGAGGTCGCTCGAACCAATGCCATCAATACAAGTCTCTCCGACGATCAGCGGTCGGCGGCGTTGAGTACCTTCAGTTTGTCGTCTTTTGCATCAGACGGAGAGCTGTTGCTGAGTTCACTGGATTCCATTCAACCGCCGACTGTTCAGAGCACGGCGCTGGCCACCTTGCTACAGTATTCGGATGAGCAAGTCGGGTTGCAGCTGCTGAATCGTTGGTCGGGGTTGTCCCCGAAACTTGTCGAACAAGTGCGGGATGGGCTGTTGGGACGAACGTCATGGGCCGTGATGCTGCTTGATGCGGTTTCTGCTGGGCGACTTCCGGCGACCACGTTGAGTCCCTCGGACTTGCAGAGACTGGCGAGCATCCCCGATGATGCCATACGTTCCCGCGCGATCAGGTTGCTGGAAACCATGAGCAGTTCAACTCGCGATGAAGTACTGCGATCTTATAAGGTTGCCCTCACATTGAAGGCAGACCGCGAAAAAGGTGCGGCGTTGTTTAAGCAGCATTGTTCGGTTTGTCATCAGATTGGAACCGTCGGGTATCAGGTCGGCCCGAATCTTGCAACAATGAAGAATCGTGGCTCTGAAGCGATTCTGACAAACGTGCTTGACCCTAATCGTGAAGTGAATCCCGCCTGGCGAGACTATATCGCCGTAACGACCGACGGGCAGACACACAACGGCGTTCTTATTGCGGAGTCGGCCAGTGTCCTTACATTTCGCCGCGCGGAAGCGAAAGAAACCAGCCTTCTGCGGAGCGACGTCGAAGCCCTGCAAGATACCGGGCGATCTCTCATGCCGGAAGGCATGGAAAAGAATCTCGATACTCAGGCCATGGCCGATTTGATCGCATGGCTCATGACATTGGAGTAAATATCTTGGCGCGGGTGTCGCCCGCAACCCAAGTAGCCGCAGGGCGCTAGCGCCGGTTTGTGGTGCATGAACCGAGGCTAACGCCCTGCGGCTGACGGGCAGGAATCTTCTCAGAAAAACAATGCTATCAACGTTTGCTGAGCAGATCAAAGCGTCACCTCTTTGTACGCGGATTTGACCATGACACGTTCGAGACAAGAACGCAGCGAACGGCTTACGCCTTCACCAATCCCTCTGCGGCCTGGTCCTTCAACGCACGCTTGTAGTCAACAGGCATGATCTTGTGAAATTGCCTGAGGGACTTTTTCCAGTGGTCGAGGATGTTCTTTGCTACGGTGGAGCCTGTGTAGCGGCTATGGTTTTCGATCAGAGATTTTAGTTCCTGAACGTCGGTGTCATCGGTCATTTTTTCCAGTTCCACCATTTCCAGATTGCAGTTCACGAGGAACTTTCCATCTGGATCGTAGACGTACGCAACACCGCCGGACATACCCGCAGCAAAGTTGCGGCCAGTCGAGCCAAGCACAACAACGCGTCCACCTGTCATATATTCCAGACCGTGATCGCCACAGCCTTCAATCACGGCTGTGGCTCCGGAATTGCGGACGCAAAAACGTTCCGCCGCGATGCCGCGAAAGTAGGCTTCTCCCGAGGTCGCTCCGTACAGAGCAACGTTGCCAATGATAATGTTCTCTTCTGCAACGAAATCCGCTTCCTTCGGCGGATAGATAATTAATCGACCGCCCGAAAGCCCCTTGCCCGCGTAGTCGTTTGCATCGCCTTCGATCTCGATCGTCACGCCATGCGCCAGCCAGGCTCCGACGCTTTGTCCGGCAGAACCCTTCGCCTTAATATGAATGGTGTCCGACGGCAGCCCATTGGCACCATGAGCACGGCTGACCTCGTTGCTCAGGATCGTCCCGAATGCGCGGTCGATATTCTGAATCGTCGTATCGACGCGAACGTGCTTCTTCTCTTTCAAAGCCGGTTCGCACTTCTTCAGCAATTCCATATCGCGGACTGCGTCGAGTGAATGATTTTGATCAATCGTACAATACGTCTGCACATCAGCATGAGGCTTCTTGGCAGGCGTCAAAATCGGTGACAGATCCAGTTGATGCGCTTTCCAGTGAGTGACAGCGCTGTCCAGCTCCAGCATGTCCACTCGCCCGACCATTTCATTGATCGTGCGGAAACCAAGTTCCGCCATGATCTCCCGAGTTTCCTCAGCCACCATGAACAGATAGTTGACGACATGCTCAGGCTTGCCCTGGAACTTCTTACGAAGCAGCGGATCCTGAGTGGCAATGCCGACCGGACAAGTATTCAGGTGGCACTTTCGCATCATGATGCAGCCCAGCGTAATCAGCGGCGCGGTCGCAAAGCCAAATTCTTCAGCTCCCAGCATCGTCGCCATGACCACATCACGACCAGTCTTGAGCTGACCATCTGTCTGCAAACGCACTCGACTTCGAAGATCGTTCATTACCAGTGTCTGATGGGTCTCCGCGATGCCCAGTTCCCACGGCAGACCGGCGTGCTTGATGCTCGTCAGCGGTGATGCACCGGTGCCGCCTTCGAAACCCGAAATCAGGATATTGTCGGCGTGCCCTTTGGCAACTCCCGCTGCAACCGTGCCGACACCGACTTCTGACACCAGCTTTACACTGATGCGAGCGCGACGGTTCGAATTCTTCAGGTCGAAGATCAACTGCGACAGATCTTCGATCGAATAGATGTCGTGATGCGGCGGCGGACTGATCAGACCCACGCCGGGCGTTGAAAGCCGAGTCGATGCGATCGTCTTATCGACCTTATGACCCGGCAATTCACCACCTTCACCCGGCTTCGCACCCTGCGCGATCTTGATTTGCAGTTCATCGGCGTTCGTAAGATACCACGACGTCACGCCGAAGCGTCCTGACGCTACCTGCTTAATGGCTGAACGGCGAGAATCTCCGTTTTCCATCGGCTCGAACCGATCATATCTCTCACCGCCTTCACCAGTGTTGCTTTTTCCGCCGATGCGATTCATGGCAATCGCCATTGTCTCATGCGCTTCGGCGGAGATCGAACCGTAGCTCATTGCGCCCGTGCAGAATCGCTTAACGATTTCAGAGGCAGATTCGACCTCAGCCAATGGCACTGGCGAGCCACTGCGGAATTTCAGCAATCCTCGCAAATGACACGCACGAGTTGTTTCGGCATTCACAAGTTTTGAAAAGTCCCTGTACGCTGATTTGTCGCCAGTCCGAGCTGCCTGCTGAATACGTCCGATCGTATGTGGATTCCATGCGTGCTTTTCACCTAGGCGACGCCATGCGAACAGGCCGGGATTCGGTAGCTCGTGCGAAATACTGTCGGGGTTCTCTGGAAAGCCGATGTGATGCCGCATCAACGCTTCCTGAGCCAGCACGTCAAAATTGACGCCCTTAATGCGGCTGGACGTTCCCGCAAAGCACAGATTAACGACATCGTCTGCAAGCCCAAGTGCTTCAAAAATCTGAGCCCCCTTGTAGCTTTGCAGCGTAGAAATCCCCATCTTCGCCATGACCTTTAACACGCCGTTGGCCACGCCGGAACGATATGCGGCGACGATGCGATCGTCGTCCCAGTCATCCGTCAACTTGCCGTCCAGCCGTGCCTGCCGCAAGGCGTACAGGGCAAGGTACGGATTGACAGCGTCAGCTCCGAAACCGATCAGCAGACAGAAGTGATGCACTTCGCGAGCTTCGCCCGATTCGACGAGCAGGCCAATCTGTGTTCGTTCTTCATGTCGCACCAGATGATGATGCACAGCACCTGTCGCCATAAGAGAACTCACCGGAACACGATCGGCACTGATCTTGCGATCAGAGAGTACGATCAGGTTAAAGCCGTTACGAATGGCATCCCGCGCTTCTTTGCAGATGCGATCCAAAGCAGGTCGCAGTCCGCCGATGCCTTCCGACTTAGGGTAGGTAATGTCGATGACCTTGGCCTTCCAGCCACGATGCTTGATGCCCTTCAGATTGGCCATCTGATGGTTTGTGAGGATTGGATGCGGCACGGCCAGCCGGTGACAGCTTTCCGGTTTTGTATCCAGCAGGTTGCCTTCCGGACCGATGTAACATTCCAGCGACATAATGACTTCTTCGCGGATCGAATCGATCGGCGGATTTGTCACCTGGGCAAAAAGCTGATGGAAGTAATCATACAGCATGCGAGGCTGATCACTCAGGCACGCTAGGGCGGCATCGTTGCCCATTGAGCCGATAGGATCCTTGTCAGCCTTGATCAGCGGCAGCAGCATGAAGTTCATCGTTTCGGATGTGTATCCAAACGCCTGCATGCGATTTAGCAGATCCTGACCGGTGAGGCGTTCCGGCGGAGTCTTCTTTGGCAGTTCTTCCAGCCGAACCCGTTGTTCCTGAACCCACTGCTGATATGGTCGCCGCGACGCGACGTCGGCCTTGAGTTCCTCGTCGTCGATAATTCGGCCCTGTTCAAAGTCCACAAGGAACATGCGGCCTGGCTGCAGGCGTCCCTTGTAGGCGACGTTGGCGGGCTCAATGTCCAGCACGCCGACTTCGCTGGCCATGACGACTTTGTCGTCCTTAGTCACGTAGTAACGACTTGGACGCAGACCATTTCGGTCCAGCGTGGCACCGATGAAGTGGCCGTCGGTGAAGGAGATTGATGCCGGCCCGTCCCACGGTTCCTGCAGCGCCGAATAGTATTCGTAAAAAGCACGTTTGTGTTCGGGCATCGTTTGGTGATTCTGCCATGCTTCCGGCACCATCATCATGACCACCTCCTGGAGCGTACGCCCGGAGTGATAAAGCATCTCCAGAGCGTTGTCGAAACAGCCGGAGTCGGAAGTATGCGGTTCGACAATTGGAAACAGCTTATGAATTTCCTCCCCGAACAGTTCACTCTTCATCATGCCCTGCCGTGCGAACATCCAGTTGGAGTTGCCCTTCACAGTGTTGATTTCACCATTGTGCGACATGAATCGAAGCGGCTGAGCACGGTCCCAGCTTGGGAACGTGTTGGTGGCAAATCGTGAATGCACCATTGCAAGATGCGTCTCGTAGTCAGCAGCCTGCAGGTCTTTGAAAAACGGTACGACCTGATGTGACGTGAGCATTCCCTTGTAGATAATCAACTTTGTCGATAATGAACAAACGTAGAACAATAGGGCCTGCGACAAATCGCTGTTACGCAGCTTGTGACTGGACAGCTTGCGAATGATGAACAATTGACGCTCCAATGCGTCTTTGTCGAGTCCCTCAGCGCCGCCGACGAATAGCATCTCCATGTGGGGAGCGCAGGCGCGTGCCGTCTTGCCGATGTCTGCGGTATCATAGTCCACTGGAAGAGTTCGCCATCCGAGCAGTGTTTGTCCCTGCTGTGCGATAAATTTCTCCACGGTCTTCTTGCAGGTGGCTCGCTGCTTGGCATCCTGCGGCAGGAAGACGATACCCGCACCGTAACGACCGGCGGTCGGCAACTCGATTTTCATGTCCTCTTTGGCAACACGCACCAGAAAATCATGCGGCAGCGCGGTCAGCATTCCGGCGCCATCGCCGGTGTTGGATTCGCATCCGCAGGCCCCTCGGTGATCCATGTGCCGCAGAATGCGGTCGGCGTCATCGACGATCTGACGACTTCGTACGCCTTTGATATGCGCTACGAAGCCGACGCCGCAATTGTCGTGTTCGTTGCGAGGATCATACAGTCCGCTCGCTTCCGGCGCTCCATACGATGGTCGAAATGGAGCTGGATACTGATTGCCGCGGATATCTTCCATGGATTCGTGCCTTATGTTGTATTTCGTTTGACCCGAGGTAACGGCGAGGCGACATTTTCGGGCAACCTTGCCGTTGGCTCGGGTTAAACGAGTCGTAAAGTCTTCAAGAATCATTCCGACAAACCGGTCGGAGCGGCGTGCGCATCGAGTTCGCCACCAGGAAATCGCTGACACACAGATTCAAGTACCGGATCAGCGTGGTGGCAGGATGGCCCGTTTGGATGCGGCCCCGCATTTCATTCCCACATTGATATTTAATTTGACCGCTGCGACCCTAGCGTCCGTCGTGAATCGCGAGCAAGCGACGGCAGCGTCCGACAAATCCTCGGTTGTTGACCGGGACGCTGCAGTAGTCAGGGCTCGAAGCGAATTCAGCATGATTTCGGACAAACCAGTATCAGTCATTCTGTTTCGTTGTCTTACCGCCGATAATTCGGTGGAGGTATAAAATCTCCGCCAGATTTTATGACCATTGTGTGTGGCAAAGGTTCGCTGTTTCCTTGCAATTTTAGCCAGCAAATTGTGTCAGGCATTCGCCTGGAAAACAAGCTATTGCCGGCGTCTTCTGCCGGATCAGAGAAAACGAGGCCGTGCTTCTGCTAGACTTGCCGTGAACGTCTCAAAAGTTCGGCCCATTTTCACACTTGCATCCCCGATGAATACCCCCGATCCATCGCTTATCGATCGCCGCCGCCGAGTTGGATGGACTGCGCTGGCCTGCCTTTGCGCCGCATTCGTCGGATTAGCGACCACGGAAGAAAACTCGGTCTGGGCTGCTGCCGCGATGCGCATTGGACTTGTGCTGGGAGCACTCTGGCTTTGCTTTCCCACGAAAACTCGCCCCGCCGCCTGGGCCGTGTTAACTCAAGGACGTCTGGCAGCGTTGGTAATCGGTGCCTTGCTTTGGCCTCGAATCAAATCTGCAATGCCATTTCTGGCGATCGCGGCAATCGTACTCTGGTTCATTCGACCGCGGGGGAAACGGGGATAAGCTTGTCCAGAATGCCGTTTACGAAGCTGCTGGAGTGCTCCGTACCGAATTCACGGGCGATTTCAATCGATTCGTCGATGACGACAGCTGCCGGCGTTCCGATGTGTGTCATTTCGTAAAGGCCCATCCGGAGCACGTTGCGGTCGGTCGGCGCCATCCGATCCAGACGCCAATTCGTCGCCGTGCGGGAGATCACTTCATCCAGTTCCTTCCGCGCCGCAATAACGCCGGAGATAAGCGACCATGCAAATTCCCGCAACGCAGCGTCGGTGAATTCCTTGCGGAGTGCCACCAGCACCCGATCCTGATCGGCTTCCGGATTCTGGTCAAACAGATAGAGCATTTGCAGAGCAAAACGACGAGCTTCAGAACGTCCGGCCATTAGTAGTTTGAATCAGGTAAGAGTTTATCGATACGGATCTGTGCACGATGCGCAAATTATTGTGGCGAGCGGCAGGGCATGAGCCCTTTGATCACCTTTGATCACCTTTGATCTGTTTTGCCGACGCTGTTGACTCAATGATACACCCGGAGAGCTGACGCTCTGCCGCTCGCCTCTAAGTCAGATCTTCCTGAGCAGGTTAATCATTTCAATAGCCGCCAGCGTGGCTTCATGGCCTTTGTTGCCGACCTTGCCGCCCGCGCGGTCGAGGGCCTGCTCCATGGATTCGCAGGTGATGACACCAAACGTCACCGGGATTCCCGTTTCACGAGTAATACTCATGATGCCGGACGCAACCTGACTGTTGATATATTCGTGATGCGTAGTCGACCCCTGAATCACGGCCCCAAGGCAGATCACAGCGGCGTACTTACCGGACTTCGCGAGCTTTGACGCGGCAAGTGGAATTTCAAACGAACCTGGTACCCAGGCAATCGTAATTTTGTCCGGACTGCCGCCATGACGCACCACCGTATCGATTGCTCCTTCGAGTAATCTCTTTGTGATGAGATCATTAAATCGGGACACCACGATCGCAAACGATGCGTCGGCAGCGATAAGTTGTCCGTGCAATTCGGTAGGCATAGATACGCATTTCTTGTGTAGGATGGACATTCCTGTCCGTCGATTGGAGAGCTAATGAGCCGACAGATTGATGGATAAGTCCTAGAGGTCCACCTCGGACAAGAATGTCCAGGGTGCATGAATCGAGCGCTTCTGCGAAACTGGTCCCACCCTGCGATCTACCCTAGATTCATCGACAGCAAAAATTCTTCGTTCGACTTTGTACGTTTCAGGCGGTTCACGAGCAGTTCAATCGCGTCAACCGGATTCATGTCGTTCAGGACGCGGCGAAGTACCCAGACCAGTCTCAATTCTTCTTCGTTCAGCAGCAGTTCTTCGCGACGGGTTCCGGAACGATTGACGTCGATTGCCGGCCAGATTCGTTTTTCGACCATGCGACGATCCAGATGCAACTCCGTATTGCCTGTGCCTTTGAACTCTTCGAAAATGACTTCATCCATCCGGCTGCCTGTATCCACAAGGGCCGTCGCGATGATCGTCAGACTTCCGCCTTCCTCAACGCAGCGAGCTGCACCGAAGAATCGCTTTGGATGCTGCAATGCACTTGCGTCAACGCCGCCAGAAAGCGTCTTGCCGGAATTTGGAATTTCCGTGTTCCATGCGCGGGCCAGACGTGTGATGCTGTCGAGGAAGATCACCACATCGTGGCCGTATTCGACCATTCGCTTGGCTTTTTCGATGACCATTTCCGCCACTTGAATATGCCGAGAGGTTGGTTCGTCAAAAGTGCTGCTCACCACCTCACAATTGACGCCTTTCAACTTGCGTTCCATGTCCGTCACTTCTTCCGGACGTTCGTCAATCAACAGTACGATCACGTAAGCATCCGGATGATTCTGCTGTGTCGCTTTCGCTAACTGCTGCAGCAGGACGGTTTTGCCTGCTCGTGGCGGGGACACAATAAGGCCGCGCTGACCAAGCCCGATTGGGGCTATCAGATCGACGATCCGTGTGCTGAGAAACTCGGCGTTGTCGGCCAATCGCAGGCGGCGTTCCGGATGCAGCGGCGTCAAGTCGTCAAAGAATACTTTGTTCGTCAGTTCATTCGGGTCTTGTCCATTGATCGCTTCGACTCGCAGCAACGCAAAGTAGCGTTCGTTCTCTTTCGGCGGACGAATCTGACCAGCCACGGTCGCTCCGGTACGAAGCCCAAAGCGACGAATCTGGCTGGGGCTGACATAAATGTCATCCGGACATGGCAGATAGTGATAGTCCGGGCTGCGGAGAAAGCCGAACCCGTCGGGCAGAACTTCCAATGTTCCTTCGCCGAACATGAGTCCATTCATGCGAGTCCGCTCTTTGAGGATCTTGAAAATCAGATCCTGCTTTTTCAGACCGTGGTATTCGGTCAGTTCCTCCTGCTCCGCGATCGCAATCAGGTCTTTCATTGACATTCGCTGCAGTTCAGCGATGTTGATTTCGGTACCCTCAGGCGGTGCGAAAGTTTCTTCGACGGGTTTGTCGGTGCTGCCTGCTTCATGGCGTGTATCGGATCGGCGAAGCAGACGTGGGGCTCCGCCTGGGCGAGGATCATCAGGGCGAGTACTGCGTGTTGACATGGCCGCGTCGGGCCTCCAGAAAGGAATTTGAGAAAGGTTCACCAGCAGAAAGAGACAGGGATTTGATGCTGGTCGGATGCTGGTGCAATCTGACCGGGCACGTTTCTATGAGCGTGGTTGTTTCGGAATGGTCAGGAATTAACAGTTACCGGCGGTCGGCGCCGTGCCTTTCAAGAATGATCTTTTCAAGTACCAGCTTCATCTGGTCGGCCGCCGCTTCAGGGGAACCGGAATTGTCGATAACAAACTGAGCGTTCTGGCGCTTCTTCAAAACACTCCATTGCGATGTTTCGCGACGTTGTAATTCTTCCGCCGACCAGCCGCGACTTGCTGCAGCACGCTGTTGCCGCAATTCAACGGGCGTGTCAATAAAGATCACTGCGTCGCATTTGTCTGCCCAGCCGGCTTCCAGCAGCAGAGCAGCATCTAGGATAATCGCGTCCACGTCCTGTGGAGCCTGTTTGATGGAACTTTGAATCTCACTTCGAATCGCCGGATGAAGTATTAAGTTCAGCCGACTTCGATTGTTTGTCTGTTCGTTGGAATCACCGAATACTTTTTCAGCCAACCGCTTTCGTTCGACTTGTCCCGCCTCGTTGAGAATCGCTTCTCCAAAAGCATGTCGGAGTTTGTCACGAATATCGTTTGTCAGAAGTAATTCATGGCCAATACGATCAGCATCAATTACGAACAATTGAAGGTCCGAAACATTCCCTACGACAGAACTTTTGCCAGCGCTGACGCCACCGACAATGCCGACGACCGGAATGTGCGCGTAATGGGTAAGATCTGAGTGAACAGAGGGCAACTGTGGAAATCGATGAGAATAATGATGTGACTCGCGGATGCGAGCGATTTTAGACGGGATCGTTCAGCCGGACGTATGGCGTTCCATTGCCCTGCACAAACCGGGTTCGGGAGGTTCCGAATGCTGTTTTCGCGAAGCTTGTCGCGCCAACACATTTCGGCTGATCGGAGCAAAACCAGTTTCGCTTTCTTCGGCAAAGCCTATTTTGCATCGTTATGTTGCTCGAACGGGTGTGCGATGTCAAATGATAGTCGAATGTCTGCACTGCTTTTTCATCACTTCTGTTCGCGGGAAATCCTTTCCGGAAGTTCCAGTTTTCATGCCGTCGGACTGGTTCAAAGCCGGGTGCCGTGCGAGCATCCGTGTTCTGTGGCTAAATTTGCTGGCGGCAAAATGGGGCGATGATGTAGATGGTTATCAGAGTTTCTGACTCTCACGGATTCTATGTGCGAAGGTTTTATTCAGGAATTTAGAACACTAATCTGCGCTGATCTTCACTAATCCGGATTAGCGAAGATTAGTGCAGATTAGTGTTCCACATCTTTTTTCCACGCAAATTGGTTGGGCGAAAGCACTCGCACATA
>CANJQC010000061.1 GCA_947476295.1 Planctomycetaceae bacterium
CTGCGTTTCGCATTCATAAGAGCGACCTGTCGATTCGCCCGATCTGGCATCAGAAGGAAGAGCGCGTGCTGGCACACATCTTCGTGTGCTTCCTTGCGTATGTGCTGTGGAAAACTCTGAATCAACTCTGTGACAAAGCAGGACTTGGCAGCGAACCGCAGCGAGTGCTGGCAGAACTTTCTGACATCCGCTCGATGGACGTCGTGCTCCCGACGCGCACTGGTCCGGACATCCGAACTCGTTGCATTTCCAAGCCCACTGGCCACCAACAAATCCTGCTGGAAAAACTCCGCCTCAAACTGCCCACGAAAATAATCCAGAAGAAAATGTAGTGAGAAAAAACACCCTCAAACCACTGAAAACATTGTCTTTTTTCATCGAACTGGGGAAGTCGGGTTAGCTCATCATCAGCAGTTTCGCGAAAAGGGTTCCGCGTTTACTCTGAACAGCACACGATGGAATATTCATCAGGCTGAACTTCTGGCTCTGGCTCAAACCGAACGACTCTACTTTATCGCGCTTTACCAGCGGGGTTTAATGGAACTGGTCGAAGCCAGTGACCGAAACAATCAGCAGTTGCTGAACATCCTCGAAAGGCAACTGGAAGCCGGTCAGGCAACTGCCACAGACGTCGCGATCGTCAGAGTCGATGTCGGGGCAACCCGTCAACAGTTGCGTCTGATGTATATATCCCGGTCATCAGCGTTTTGAAAAACCAGCACGCAGGAATCAGGTCTCTGCAAAAATCGATGCCCGCAGGTATTCGCGATTCAGTCTGGCGATATGAGCAACGGAAACTTCTGCTGGACAGGCGGCTTCGCATTCGGAGGTGTTCGTGCAGGAGCCGAATCCTTCTTTGTCCATCTGAGCGACCATGTTGATAACACGGGCATTGCGTTCTGGATGACCCTGGGGCAGGATCGCGAGTTGCGACACTTTTGCGGACACAAACAGCATCGCCGATGCGTTCTTGCAGGCCGCGACGCAGGCTCCGCAGCCGATACAGGCGGCTCCGTCCATTGCAACTTCCTGCCTGACACCGGGGACCAGAATCGCGTTGCCGTCCGGTGCATTGCCGGTGTTGACCGAGACAAATCCGCCCGCCGATATGATGCGATCAAATGCCGAACGATCGACAACAAGATCGCGCAGCACGGGGAAAGCGGCCGCTCGCCACGGTTCAATCGTTACGGTATCGCCGTCTTTGAAACGACGCATGTGCAATTGACAGGTGGTTGTCGCATTGTCCGGCCCGTGAGCCTGTCCGTTAATCATCAGGCTGCACATGCCGCAAATGCCTTCGCGGCAGTCGTGATCAAACGCGACAGGTTCTTCCTTCTGAGCGATCAATTGCTCATTCAGCACGTCGAGCATTTCAAGGAACGACATGTGTGTGCTGACGCCGTTGAGACGATACGTTTTGAAACCGCCTTGGTCGTTTGGACCAGCCTGACGCCAAACGCGGAGATTCAAATTCAACAGATGAGTGCTCATGGTTATTTGTAACTCCTGGTCGAAGGCTTAACATTTTCGAAGACCAGCGGCTCCTTGTGCAAAATCGGCTCTGCACCGCCACTCTGGAATTCCCATGCGGCGACGTAGGAATAGTCTGCATCGTTGCGAGCCGCTTCACCTTCGGACGTTTGATATTCCTCACGGAAATGCCCGCCGCAGGATTCTTCGCGGTTCAGAGCATCAATCGCGAGCAGTTCGGCGAACTCCATGAAGTCGGCGACGCGACCGGCTTTCTCCAGACTTTGATTGAGCGTATCGCCGGAACCGAGGACGCGAACGTCCTTCCAGTACTGCTCACGCAAGTCGCGGATTTGGCCGATCACCTGTTCCAGGCCGCTGCGGTTGCGAGCCATCCCGCACTTCTCCCACATCAGCAGTCCGAGTTCGCGATGGAACGAATCGACAGAACGTTTCCCCTGCACGCCCATCAGTTTCGTGATACGGTCTTCGGCATCTTTCTTCGCCTGCAGACATGCCGGATGATCGTCAGCAATTTTCTCCAGCTTTGTGGTCGCAAGATGATCGCCAATGGTATAGGGAATCACAAAATAGCCGTCCGACAATCCCTGCATCAGGGCGCTGGCACCCAGTCGATTGGCACCATGGTCGGAGAAGTTCGCTTCACCAAGTACGTACAACCCTTTGACGTTGCTCATCAGGTTGTAATCGACCCAAAGCCCGCCCATCGTATAGTGTACAGCCGGAAAGATGCGCATTGGCTGCTTATACGGGTCTTCGGCTGTAATCTTGTTGTACATGTGAAACAGGTTGCCGTATTTCTTTCGGACCACGTCTTCACCATCCCGCTGAATGGCATCGCGGAAGTCCAAGAACACGGCAAGACCAGTTTCCCCAACGCCATGACCCGCATCGCAACGTTCCTTTGCCGCGCGCGACGAAATGTCGCGTGGAGCCAGATTGCCATACGATGGATAACGGCGTTCGAGATAGTAGTCGCGTTCGGTATCCGGAATCTGATCGGGCGCTCGTTTGTCGCCCTTGCTCGATGGCACCCAGACTCGCCCATCGTTGCGCAGACTTTCGCTCATTAACGTGAGCTTGGACTGATAATCGCCGGTGACGGGGATACACGTTGGATGAATCTGCGTGTAGCAGGGATTTGCGAACAGGGCACCTTTGCGAGCGCATCGCCACGCCGCAGTGACGTTTGAGCCTTTAGCCATCGTCGAAAGATAGTAGACGTTCCCGTAACCGCCAGTCGCAAGTACCACGGCGTCGGCGGTGTGGGTTTCCAGTTGCCCCGTGGCAAGGTTACGCACCACAATGCCGCGCGCTAGTCCATCGACGATCACCAGTTCCAGCATTTCACGACGTGCGAATAATTTCACTTTGCCAGTGGAGACCTGTCGCATCAACGCCTGATAAGCACCGAGCAGCAGTTGCTGCCCGGTTTGGCCCCGGCAATAAAATGTTCGTGAAACCTGAGCCCCACCAAAGGAACGGTTCGACAACGTTCCACCATATTCACGAGCGAATGGAACACCCTGAGCCACGCATTGATCGATGATGTTGTTCGAAACCTGAGCTAGGCGATGCACGTTGGCTTCGCGAGCTCGATAGTCGCCGCCTTTGAGCGTGTCGTAGAACAGTCGCCAGACACTATCGCCGTCATTCTGGTAATTCTTGGCGGCATTGATTCCACCCTGAGCTGCGATACTGTGGGCTCGTCGAGGGCTGTCCTGAAAGCAGAACGACTTGACGTTGTAACCCAGTTCGCCCAACGAAGCCGCCGCCGCACCGCCAGCCAGTCCGGTACCCACCACGATCACGCTGAACTTGCGCTTATTGGAAGGATTGACCAGCTTCATGTCAAACAGATGCTTGTCCCACTTCTGCTGAAGGGGACCGTCAGGAACTCGCGAGTTCAGTGTGTCACTTGCCACGCGAACCATCGGAAGACCTCAGAATTTCTTTTGAAACCCGGCAGACTGGCTGGCAGCCGACCCTGACAAATCTAACCCTTATACGCCATTGCCCATACCACAAGACCAATAAACCCGGCTGCAACACCCCAGGCAAACAGAATGCCGCCGATTTTCAGCAGGAGATTCCATCGCTTGTGATTGATGCCCAGCGTTTGCAACGCACTGCGAACTCCGTGTGACAGATGAATTCCCAAAGCCACAATTCCGGTGATGTAGATCACCGCATTCAGAGGCGTTGAAAGGACGGCCTTAACTGCGTGAAATTCATTATCAATCACCTTCTCGGCATTCGTCGCCACAGAATAATCGACGCCTGGATTTGCCTTGAGCTTCATGTCCAGAATATGCGTTACAAGAAACGCAAGTATCAGCACCCCGGTCAGCATCATCCAATTCGACGCTCCGCCATTCGGCAGAATAAAGATGCCCTGTTTGGTTTCCTTGATCGCGTAATCCTTGCGGCGCGCAACCTTGCTCAGGGCGGTAGTGGAAATCGCGAGACCTATATGCAGAGCGAAGGTGGCGAAGAGTCCGACTTCCGCCGCTGCCAGGATCGGTCCTAGGCTGTGCAGAGCGTGCGCGTAGTCATTAAATGCCTGTTCACCTGCGTACAACTTCAGATTGCCGCCCAGATGGGCGACAAGAAAGCCGCAAAGCGAGAGCCCTGTGATCGCCATGAGGATTTTCTGCCCCACAGTTGTCGAAAGGACTTTCATGAATGGCCCCAGACCTGGAACCTTCGTGAGCAGTTGAGCCGGTAGACTCAGAATTCGAAGCAGAGCGTTCAAGAGTCCCGCTCCTCCCCGTAAAATCGTAGGAATTAAATGTACGTCCAGCCGGGAAATGGTCCGGAATTTCACCTCACGACCCGTTCTCGCAGCGGATTATAGAACCACACGACCGAACTGCAACGCGGTCGAAAAAAAGGTCCATCGGCTGAGATTCCTATAGCCTGGACATTCAAACTATTGCGCGCTCTTCAGGTCGGGACGCAGCTTCTGAGCATCGCGTAGATAAACGTGTTCGATCTCTTTCGGCTTGCGATCTGAATTGACGTGCAACAGGACGCGGATGCATCGCGGCATTGAGCCGGTCACGGGGATTTCCTGAGCGCACAGAAGCGGAACCTGGTTCATACCCATTGCGCGCGCGGCCTCTGCGGGGAACGCTGAGACAAGATCTTCGGTTGTTGTGAATACGGCGGAGATGACATCATCGAAGTTGGTGATTTGATTTCGCCGGAGAATCTCTTCCATCAACTCCCGCGCAGCCGCGCGGATGAGCGCAGGGTCGTCCGATTCAACAGTAGTGGCTCCACGAATGCCTCGAACGGCCATGAACAGTTGCTCCAGGAAAACGCCGAATGGCTCATCCGCCCCTTACGTAAATTCGTTGCCGCTGCCAGCACGGAACGATCCAGGCACGCCGCATACGTTAACTCAGCGGCATCACTTTGCGGATTCTGATGAATTGCTGACCTGCTGCAAAATTGAGGTGCAGAAAGCGGGGTAAATGCATGTTGCTGATCGACTGCGCACGAGTGATTCGCACGTCTAGTGGACGTGGGCGTCCTACGGCTCCGGACACACACACTCATTTTTCTCTCCCTCGCTGCCGCAGAGCGGGTCAGCTTGCAGTGTCGTTATTCGTCGCCGGTTGAGTTCTTGTACCGGGCGCTGATGGCTCCGTTGGATTCCGGTGGCTTGCGGCCTGGCTTGGCATACAGGCCGGAAACACCGCCCACAGATGCCGTCCGTCGTGGTGATGAACTTACCGATGAACTGAGTCCGCCGTTCGCGAGAAAGCCGGGAAACTTATTGCCGGTCGTGAATGCGATGTTCTTACGGGAGTATCCAACGTATTCCAGGAAACTCGAAAGGCTGATCACATACACGCCGTGGTTCAATGCGGCGTTCTTCATTATAGACGCATTCTCCTGCATCTTTTGATATAGAGCCTGTCTGACACTATCCTGAGTTTGAGCGGTTTCTCCAAGGTCACCGATAACCAAGAATCGCGTCTTCCCGGTAATCAGCGTGCCGATTGGATCGGCTTCGGTCAGTTCTTTCTGGTCCTGATCAACCAGTTTTGCATCATCGCTGATCTGGACGGTAATCCTTGCGTTCGCACCATTCACCAATCGGACAAACTCATCCCGGTCACCGCCAGGATTTCCGTCAAAATCGAGTAGTCCAGCCACCGCAATTTCCAGCTTCTGACCGGAGGCAAAGATGGGTGAGTAAATTGGATCGCCAGCCGCGGCGGGATTACCGGCGGCTTGATCCACAATTCGCACGACCGCACTGTGGTCGCCGGTAATTCTGATGACTTCTATTTTCCCCTTGATGTCTTCGTTGCTGCGACGACCAACGCCGCTGTTGTTTTTCTTGTAGACAGAGAATGTCGTACCAACCCGCAGTTCGTCACGCTTGCCAAGATCGATGGATCCTTCAAGCGAACTCTGATCGACAAAGACTAGGCGTCCGTCCTCGCGTTCGAAACTCAGGTCTTCCTGCTCGCGAGCCCGCTGGGTCAGCACGATCAGTGCGTTACGCTTCTCGCGAATGTCGTTGTCCAGTTCTTCGATCTTACGCGATGTCTGTGTCTGCAATGTCGTGAACTTATTCTGCAAGTCAAGTTTTTCGTTTTTGAGCTGATCAATCAGTCCGTTATTAGCCTTTAACTGTTCGCTGTGCGACTTTTCTTTGTCTAACAATTCGTTTTCTATTTTACTGACCTTATCCTGTAGCACCTTCATCGTGTTTGCGTGATTCGCTTTTGCCATCGCCAGTTCGTCGGCTTTGGTATTAACCTCTTTCTGACGTTGGTCTGCAGCATACTTTTGGATGTCACGATCGACAGCGTTCTTGATCATCGCCTGTTCAAGAGGTTGAGCACTTGCAGAACCGTCGCCAGCCCGATTTGCGATCTCAGTTCGGACTCCAGCGACGACTTCATCAGCACCATCACCCGGATGCCCAATCAGCTGTTTCAGGGAATTTAACTGCGTAATCTGATCTTGGATGGTCCCCTTGGAATTTCGCTCCGCCTCCTGTGCCGCAACGAGATCCCTCTGAACGTCGGCGCTGTGAGCCCACGTCATATACCACGCAACGCCCAGTCCAATGGTAAGCAGGACGAAGGTCGAGAGCGAAATGACAAGGCCATTACTGTCTTTTGAAGCCATCGAATTGCCCCTGAGCCAGCTTTAAGCCAGCCTGTTGGAAAGCACAAAAACCAAACACGACAAATCGTCGCTTCGTCGCTGATCAGCTCTCACGTCGATCAGTCGGCATACAACACCGTCAATCCATCGTCAACCTGATCAGCTGACGACACATGACTCACTGAAGTTCAGGCTATTTCTGCCGGAGTTACGTGACACAATTTGGATTATCCGAACAAACGACGCCAACGGATCCCCAGCTCGGTAAGCGACAGAAGCCGCCCAAGGTTGCCGGACGATTACAGAAAACCGACACAGAATTTCTAACGTTGAAGATATCGGGCTGACTGGAGGTGTCAAGAAGTTATTGACTCATCAATCACCGGCTTGACGAGAATTGGGCCAAATAGTTGCGTCGGAATCTGATGCCCATTGAATTTGGACCTGATGCCCTTTGGAATCGTCCACACCGCTGTGACCTGACCCGAATCGAGGGCGCTTTGGCAGTGCGGGCTCGCTGATTGCCTCGCAGATCGCCTTTTCCCGCTAGAACTCATTGCAATCCGCCCAAGGCAGGTCCCGAAGGATTTCTCGCTGGGTTTTACAGGCTTTCGCCTGCAAACCCTTGTCCATGCAGCCTGACGTTTGTGCTCAAAATCATGTATTCTCGCGCTTCGAAATCCGTCACGGCGTTGACGTAAAGCCCGGTGAAACTTGTTCAGTCACCCTGGAAGCCCTAGACTGTGTCTTCATGTTGTGCCGCTTTCGGAAATATTTGGCTCAGCATAACCCATTCTCAATGGATTGTGTTCGGGCGGGGTTTTGTAACAATTCCTCCAGAATGACACCGCTTGATGATTTTATTGCAGCCACACTGGGTTTAATGCGTTAAATCTTGCGCCAATTCATCAAGCTGCACGATTCCTATTCCGGAATCGGTTGTTTATGGTTCGATGTTAAAGATTCAATGGTCTGTATTCAGTAGTACTTTGAATCGGGATGAAATCGTTGAGAGCCCTGATTAGCGACATTCACGGCAACCTCGAAGCGCTGACGGCAGTTCTTGCCGACATCCGCAGCAAAGGTGCGACCGAGATCTACTGTTTGGGTGATATCGTGGGCTACGGTCCTAATCCCGCCGAGTGCATTGACTTGGTCATGGATCTGGATATGTGCCTGCTGGGCAATCACGACCAGGCAGCGTTGTTCGATCCCGAAGGTTTCAACGCCGGTGCCGAACGCGCGATTTTTTGGACGCGGTCGGTTCTCGAACAAGGCGTGGGGCCAAAGGCCGAAAAACGCTGGGACTTTCTGGGCGAACTCAGTCGTCGTTACCGTGATGAAGAGTCTCACACGATGTACGTTCACGGGTCCGCTCGAAATCCGCTGAATGAGTATGTATTCCCGGACGATATCTACAATCAGGTGAAGATGGAAAAAATCTTCGCACTCATTGATCAGTACTGCTTTCAGGGACATACTCACATCCCCGGAGTCTTCACTGACACGCTGGAATTCTTCGCTCCCGAAGAAATGGCTTTCAAGTACATGCTGACAAAGCAGAAAGTGATGATCAACGTCGGGTCAGTTGGTCAGCCTCGCAACAATGATCCACGGTCTTCGTATGTCACCGTGGACGGCGGTCTCGTGGAATTTCACCGCGTGTCATACGACCTTGATGAAACCGTCAGCAAGATCTACGGCATTCCGGAACTCGACAACTTCCTTGGCGACCGCCTTCGAGAAGGCCGATAGCCCAGAGTCTGATCGCGTTTCCGAATTGGTCGAAAAACTTGTGCTCTGCCGCACAATCGTCGGCGGAGTGCTGCATAGCGATTGGCAACAATGAAGCGGCTGCTTCGCTTCGTGTTGGCCAGACAGCCGTCAACTTGGCTCAGTGAGTCAAGCTGCATGAAACACTGCTACGGCTTGCTGTCTTTCGCGCCGGACACCGAACGCTGGTAACCTTCGACCAGTTGCTTATAGCGACTCGGTGGCGCGGACTGCCGTGTGGTCGTGTCCTGCTGGTCGCGGTCGCGGTCTGCGCGGCCCTGGCGGGTAGATCCGGTGGAATTGATATCGAGACCCTTCAGCATGGCGTCGAAGCTCTTTTCCGAAATACTCTTTGCTTTCTGTTGTTGAGCATTCACTTCCCGCTGTGCCAGTTTTTTTTGCAGGCGGTCGGCGAATGACTTGATTTCCGATTCCGTCCAGCCCAGTTCTTCCAGAAGTTTCGGATCGACGTTGCCACGTTCCAGTTCTTGCTGCAGTCGCTTGATGGCGAGCGCGGCAGCGCCGGCTGCATCGTCTGCCTGAGGATCAGCGGGCTGCGCAGGCACGGGTTCTTTTGGCTGAGAACCTTCTGGAGGTTCCTTGCTATCAGGTATTCCGCCGTTCCCTGGTCCCTCTTCGCCTTGTTCATCTGTACCGGTCGTATTGGGATCCGCGCGGCCGATCGTTCGTTGGCCGGTCCCCGGACCACCTTCTTCCGATTCGCTGGGAGAATTGCCGTTGCTTTCGGACGATTTGCCACCAGATTTCTCGCCACCAGATTTCTCGCTACCGGACTTCTCGCCGCCAGACTTCTCGCTACCGGACTTCTCGCCACCGGACTTCTCGCCACCGGACTTCTCGCCACCAGACTTCTCGCCACCAGACTTCTCGCCGCCGGACTTCTCGCCACCGGACTTCTCGCTACCGGACTTCTCGCCACCAGACTTCTCGCCACCAGACTTCTCGCCGCCAGACTTCTCGCCACCGGACTTCTCGCCACCGGACTTCTCGCCACCGGACTTCTCGCCGCCGGACTTCTCGCCACCAGACTTCTCGCCGCCAGACTTCTCGCTACCGGACTTCTCGCCGCCAGACTTCTCGCTACCGGATTTCTCGCCACCGGACTTCGATTCTTTCGACGTTTCGTTTCCGGTCTTGTTCGGGTCGCTTTGGCGTCCGGTTTTGGAATTCATGTTGAGCGGGTTTTCATTCTGCATCGGTGGCTTATCGGTGCCGGATTCGTCACTCGGTTTGTCACTCGGTTTGTCGCCGGGTTTGTCGCCGGGTTTGTCGCCGGGTTTGTCGCCGGGTTTGTCAGTAGGCTCACTCGGATTCTGTTCGTCCCCGGGCTTGTCGGCGCCCTGTTGTTCGCCGGGCTTGTCTTCAGGTTTTGCATCAGACTTCTCTGGATCAGAAGTCGCGTCGTTAGAATTCTTTTCTGGAGTGTTTTTGGATGGCTGATCCGGCCTCGAAGCGCCATCTGTGTTCTTTGGATCTTGCTGATCAGCGGTTCCGGACGTATCAGAATCATTGCCAGGAGCTTTCTCTCCACTTGGTTCTTCAGTCGGGGCATCATCTGGCGTTTTCTCACCGGTGCTGTCGCCAGGCTGCTTTTGCTCAATCGATTCAGCATCGACCGCTGGCGGTGTTTCACCCGTCCGATCGGGACGCGATTCATCGACGCCATTCTTTGATCCAGCGTCCGGATCGTCATTCTTCAGGTCATCCTGGGATTCATCAACGCCAGGAGTTGGTTTCTTTTCCTCGCGTTGGTCTTCATTCACTGCCGTGTCGTTAGGCTGGTCGTCAGAGTTCTTTTCGTTGCCAGTTGACTCGTCTGCGGGCTCATCCTTTGATTCTTCACCGCTGTTTTCGTTAGGCGTTTTTGAATCGCGAGTTTCGGCACGAGGTGACTGATCTTTTTGGTTTTCGTTGCGATCATTTTCCTTACCTGGTTCCCCACGCTTGCGTTCAGGACGCTCGGTCTTTTCTTCGGTTCTTGGACGACGACTGTCGCGCTTTGAGTCGCCATTATCATCGTTGTTGTCAGATCCGGGATCTTTCCGATCGCGGTTCATTCGTTCAATGAGTTTCTGCAAAGCTTTGTCATCATCCGCGCGACGTTCCTGTTGGCGGCTAGCTGAACCGTCCTGCCCGGGCTGCTGCTCAGTGCTGTCGTTTGGCTGATTCGGGTCGCGATTTTGTTCGTCGCCGTTCTTCTGCCCACCGTCTTCGTTCTTTGGATCTTTCTGCTGGCCGCTCTTGCCATCCGCATTTTTTTCATCTGGTGATTGGTCGCTATTCGGATCGTCCGACGCAGCTTCATTCGGCGTGGGGTCTTCAGTGTTCTCACCAGTCTGCGGCTGTTCCGACGCCGGATTGTCGCCTTGATTCTCTTGAGCGTCATTCGAATTGCTGTTGTCCGGCTGTCGCATCTGATCCTGCATCTGGCGATCCTGCGCCAATTGTTCCTGTACCTGCTGTTCGCTCACCGGCGCCGTAATCTGAAGATTCAGATCACCTGTATGCGTCTGGTTTGCGGTTGGCTGACGATTGTCGCGTGCTTCCAGATGAAACTTGACGACGTCGCCCGGATTCAGATTCAGCGGCTTCAGGCGGAAGTCCCACGTACCAGTCCAGCGTTTGGTGAGTCTCTTTTTAAATTCATCCAGAAGAACTTCGGACGGCTGAATCAATTTCCCGTTGACTGCGTAGTGCAGCTTGACATCACGCAGCAGAAAGTCCGGATCTTCCGCTTCCACAAGCAGTGGTACAATCGCGTTTGCTGCAACCTGCAAGTCGCGCACGGGGTCAATCAGTTTCAGTACCGGCGGCTGGTCTCGCCGAACATCGACAGGATAAACAGCGGGTTCAGGATCCTTCTGCCCCTCGGGATCAGTGACCTGAATGCGGTAGAACTTTGGAAACGTATTGTCGTCTCGATGAGTCAGTTTCCAGTTGACCGACAATTGCGTGCCGTCGATCGCCATCTGAAGTTCTTCGCCGCGCACGGAAAACGCGGCATCGTCGGACATCTGCAGCACGGCGTCGCTGACCGGTTCACTGCTTTCGGCCAGCACCGTCAGAGTCGTGTCCTCCCAGGCTTCGATGGCTCCAGAAAAATCTGTCCGTTCGGGCAGATCCATGTAGTCGGGATACACGTAATGAACCTCTGTGACGCGAGCTGTTGGCGGTTGTTCTACGGTGATGGAATAAATCTCCGACGTCGCGTCACCAGCCTCTACGCGGTATGTCATATCCTGTCGAATTCCCCGATCTCCATCACCGACCATGAGAATCCGAAACCGATGTTCGTCGTCGGTTGTTCGCATCGTCAGTGGTTCGTCCACAAATCGTTGATCGGACGTTGAATACAGAACGCGGATTTCATTGGGGATCACGCCCGCAAGGTCAGCAACAAACTCCAACTGTGATCCGGCAGGGATAATCGTGTTTCCCGGCTGCACAGCTTCGATCACCGTCCGCGTCGCGACACTGGTTCCTGCAAACGTCAATGGTCGTAACAGGCTGATGGACTTCGGACTGAGAACCGCGTACAGACACGTAATCAACGTAATAATGAATAGCCCAGTGCCCATTCGCGTGAGCAGTCGCCGGTCTATCGCTTCATCAACATGCACGTCGGCCAGCGTGACTGCAACTCGCTTTTCCAGCGTGCGATGGATAGCTCCGTCAGACTTATATCCAGCCGCCTGGAGATCAACGAGTGCCAGCAAACTTCCCTGAAGTTCTTCCGACGATCGATCCAGCATTCGAGCGGCATAGAGCGGATGAATGCGGCGAAACCACGGTCGCAAAACATAGCGAATCAAGATCGCCCCGCACAGAACCAGAATCACCGCCAACAAAATCGCGCGAGTCCACGCTCCGAAACCACCATCAATGACCCAGTGATCCAGCAGCGTGAACGTCAGAACATATCCAACCAGCAGCAGGCCGGCGAGAACGCCAGCGGTGAGCAGATCGGTGGCCTTGATACGTCTGCGAACTTTCTCAAGCTGATACTGGATGAATTCATCAGCGTCCGCGTAGGAATGTTGAGTCTTATCTGAGACTGTAGCCACAGTGCTGATTCCTGTTGATTCGTTCGTTCTGGTACTATTCGCGTTCGATGTTGAGTCCTGACGCTGCGGGACTTCTCTGCCGTTCCCGAATTATGGGAGTTTATCGGCAAACAGCGAATGCGGGCAGGAAAAACGGCGCGAATATACCGATCGCGCCAGCTTCCATGGAAAAATGAGGGAAAGTAGGCACCTTCGCCGAGTCAGCGATTCTTCGAAGAAATCGAAACCTGGTCAGAACTCTTTCGGTTTAACAGAAATGACCTTCCGCCACGTCTCATCAAAATAGCCGGCGCAAACAACTTCCTCGGGAAATACAGGGGATGTCGGCTGCCATTGATCTGTGCCGGGTATGATCTTCACCACGCCCCAGTCGCCCAGACGCGGGAAGAGCAAATAGTTGAACGCCGCAAACTCCTTCTCATGGAAGGTGTGGCCGCTGTTGAAGACGATGTAGCGGTCGGTCGCGAGCGGACTGGCACAGATAAGAACTGGCGCGTGGTCCTTCGCGGGATACACGTCGTCCTGGATACGGACTTCATCGGGGGTCCAGGTCACGGGCAACTCGGGCAGTGCCCTGGCAATCCATGAGTTGCTGCCGGGATCGCCAAAGAGAATCAAGTGCTTATCACGCAAATCGGCCTCGGTAACTTCGGTATCGTTCTTGACCGGAAGATCGCCGCGCATGTAGCGAGCCCATTCATATTCAAAGCGTCGCAGACTGGCCGATGCCCAAGCATTAACCTCAAAATTCCAAGGTTTCCCGGTGCCGCGCACGCAGAGGAACGGTGCGCTGAAAGCATCGTCAATCGGCCCTTGAAGGCCTGGACGCTTTCCGGCGAGCACCACATCGCTGCGCGCGCCGACGCATTGCCACTCGCCATCATGAATCGCAAAGACGAGTGCGGAGTTGTCCTTTGGCACTGCAACATCTGCGCCGGCAATCCGCAGCTTCGCGTCGGGGCCTTGCAGCATCGGCGGATGTATGGCGAACCGTGAGATGTTCGTTAGCGCGGCGATGTCAATACTGCCATCATCAGCGACGCTCGCGATGATCTCTGCACGATCGTAGTGTTGTTTAAGTGTAAGCAGTTCGAGCCAGTGGCAGCGGTTGTATTTGAGTGTCCATGTGACGAATCGCAACTGTCGCGGCGCGTGATTGAGCCCGTTCGCGGCGTATGCGCCGATGCGACGCATCTGTTCAGCGTGTGTTATTGGATCAACCACATGGCCGGTGCCGGGAGAGATGAGGTTCACAAGCTGCAATCCCTCTTTCGCAAACGCCTCGCCCATGATTTCGTGAGCCTGGAAAAACACGTCGCTGTCGCCCATGGCCGCGATCGCGGGCACAACACCGGCATTCGCCGCATAATCGACGGAGTCCAGCATATGGAGCCCCCTTTCCTGATGCGGAGGCAGCGAACCGACCTTGATAAAGCCAGGAATCGGCGTCTCGGAAAAGCGCTGAGTGTCCACGTAGCCGCAATATGGCCCAATCGCGACAAAACGATCCGGGTGCTTCAATCCGAGATGCCATGTGCCCGACGCACCCATTGACATACCACGCAGCACGATGCGGTCGCGGTCGATCTGGTAGTTGCGGCAAACCGCTTCAATCGCTTCAAAGACATCCGTCTCGCCAGCCCAACGGTAACAGTTCTCCACGCGACCCAGCGGATGCAGTTCAATATAATCGACGTCCGGCGCAGGTTTATCATTCTCATCGCCCGCATCAAAGCGTGCGCCAAAGCGCAGTTCACTCATGCCCACCGGTTTGGAACTTCCATGCAGCACGACATCGAGTCGCATGGAACGAGTGCTGTCGTAGCTCTGCGGTATAATCACGCCATAGGGTTGCGTGGAGCCGTCAACCGCAGAGACGAAGCCGCGCAGGACGTTCCCCTTTTTTTCGGTCCAGTCTGTTTTGTTCGCGACGAGTGCTGCGGCGCGTTCCATGCCGCGAGCGATTGCCTTCTTCAGCAGCGAATCATCGTTCGGCGTCAGTGAGTTGTCATATCGCAGTCCCCACACGCTGCCTTTATGAAACACCTCGACATCAGCCAGCAGATCGGGATTTTCCGATTTGAGGGTCGCAAGCTTTGCCTCCAACTGCCGGAGGGCGTCCTGATTGTCGTCTGCTGAAACGTTCGTGGCAGGAAGCATGGCCCAGCAAATCGCGAGCGAAATTTTAATCGCAGTGAAGACAGTCCGAAAAGAAGGGAACTTGTGTTTCATCGCCGTGGCTGTGCCCTGATTAAATACTGGACTCCATGATATGCTGAACTGTCGATCCAATCCGTGAAAAACGCAGGTCTGGACATCAGCTTTAGCCCTGATGCTCCTCCTTGTACGCCATCACCATTCGCATCAGATGCGGCAGGTCATCGGCTCGCATTTTTTCATTAATGCTGGCACGGTGAGCTTCGACAGTCTTGGTGGCGACGCCGAGTTGCTCGCCGATTGCTCGACTGGAGAAGCCTTCGACGATCAGATCTAGCACTTCTTGCTCTCGGGGCGTGATGCGATCGATACTGGTTTCGATATCATCGAGATCTTCACCTGCAAAATCCCAGTCCACGTCGTAGTACATCGCATACGCTCGAGCCACCAGCCCCGTCAGGCTGTCCTCGCTCACGGGCTTCACCAGGAAATCGATCGCACCCGCTTTCAACCCCTTTATTGCTGTAGGGGCATCGGCATGCCCGGCAAGAAACGCCACCAGCAGATCGTTCTTCTCGGCCGTCAGTTTTGCGAAGAGTTCTATACCACTCATGCCGCGCAGATTGATTTCCGTGATCAAAACTCCGGGCACAGGCTTGCGGTAATCTAGGTAGAACTCCATGGGCGTCATGTAGTCCCGCACATCGATCTGCTGCTTACGAAGGACGTCAGCCAGCGATTCTCGAATCTCCTTGGCATCCATCACGAGAAACACGGTGAACAAGCGCCGTTTCTTTGGCTGGCTGAATTCGGATCGAGCTGCCGACTTCTTTACTAAGACTCTTTCGGAGATTTGTTTCTTCTTAGCCATCGCAATTTTCTTTTCCAAGCTTGTGGTTAGTGTTGCCAATCAAAACTGCCGTGATAACTCCTCAACTGATTTCTTCACCTACACCGAAAGCAGCGACTTTGCGAGTATCTGACGTCTTTGAGCCGCTTGCTGTGACTGTTCGGCTGCCAATTTCTTAAGCAATAGAAACAGTACTGAACGAAGGCACACCTGCCGCAGATGTCTGCCAAGCTTCGGTTCATGCCAGAATCTCGTCGATGGCATGACCGTAGTCCATATCCAAACGCTTGCGACCGGGGATTTCCAGACGACGTGGATCAATTCCCAGCAGCTTATAGACGGTCGCGTGCAGGTCGGTGACGTAGTGCGGATGTTCGACGGCGTGGAACCCCAACTCGTCCGTCGCACCGTGAATGCCTGGCTTGACGCCAGCTCCGGCGAGCCAGATCGTGAAGCCGTGCGGATGATGATCTCGACCTGTCGCTGACTTATTGAACATACCGTATTCGACTCCCGGCGTGCGACCAAACTCGCTGGTAAACACCACGACAGTGTCGTCAAACATTCCACGGCGTTTGAGATCCCTGAGCAACCCGGCAATCGGCTTGTCGATGCGTTCACAGGAACGTGAATGATTCTTCTGAAGATCGCTGTGTGAGTCCCATTCTCCGTAGTCGCTAAGGTAAACCAAGGTGTACCGCACGCCGCGTTCGGCAAGTCGGCGAGCCGCAAGACAGCGTTGTCCGTGAACGGCGGTTGTTGGATTGTCGATGCCATAAAGCTGCTGTGTTTCCTGAGTTTCCTCAGCGAGGTTCAGCGTTTCAGGGACCGACTGCTGCATTCGAAACGCCAGTTCATAGGCATTGATCCTCGCCTGCAACTGAGCGTCCTGAGGGTATTCTTCAGCAGTCATTCGATTCAGTTGCTGCAGAAAATCAAATTCTCCTCGCTGTTCGATCGCACTGATGTCTTCCGCTCGTTTACCGAATGCGATTGGATTGCCAGGATCCAGATGCAGTTGAACGCCACCGTAAGTTGGCCCCAGATAATGCGCATCAAAGTTCTCTTTGACTCGAGGATCCTTGAATTCACCCAGGAAGACAAACTGAGGCAGGTTCTCATTGAGCGTGCCAAGACCATAGTGAATCCATGAACCAATCACAGGCTCAGGCGTATCCAGTTTGTGGCGGCCAGTATGCATTTGAAATTCGGCGGCATGATCATTGTCGGTGGTCCACATTGAACGCACGACCGCCAGATCATCAGAACAGCCGGCCAGATGAGGCAGCCAGTCAGTCACTTCCAGCCCAACGTCGCCGTGCTTCCTGTAACCAACCTGCAGTGGAAAGATCTTTGAATGCACCTCGCGATCAAAGCCGACAACGGATCGAGAGCGTTCCAGATACATGGGAAGCTTCTGAGGATTCGGCAGCTTCGTTTCGTCATACGTCTTACCGCTTAGGGTAGTCAGCAGCGGCTTCGGATCAAACGTCTCAAGATGACTGACACCACCGGACAGAAAGATCCAGATGACATTCTTTGCCTTTGGAACAAAGTGCGGTTTGCCATCCGGACGTGAGTTTCTGTTGACTTCTGACGCTCGGACAAAGCCGTCCTTCTGCAGCAGGGAATTCAACGCTATGCTGCCGAAGCCCATTCCCAGATTGCTGAGAAAATCGCGTCGCGAGCGGCCACAGAAAGATGATCGAGGGCGTTTCAATGGAGTGCCTTTGGCTGCGTTAGTTACCTGACCGTTACAAAATCATTGTGATTCATCAAGGCGTGAATCAAATTCTCTCGAGATCGTTCTGCCGGATCTACTGTTGCAGCAGTCCCATCCGTCGGCGCTAGTCGTGTTGCCTGTTGTGCCAGAAAACTCAGTGAGGCCGCTAGTTCCTGTTCTCGAGGTTCGCGGTTCAGTACCTGAAGAAATGCCAGTCGCACAAATCGGTTCACAAAGCTGTCAGACGGTGTGTCAACGGACTCTGCCGTCGGAGTGATTCCTTCCACCGATGCGGTCGCCTCGCCGTTGGCGCGGGTTAAACGAGGAGAGGCTTCAGCCGTGACTTTCGACCACAGCTTCGTCGCCAGTTGACGACTGAGGGTTTTCGTAAGTTCGCTGTTTGTCAGTGCCAACGCCTGCTGAGGCTGAACGGATGAAGTGCGTTTGTAGCAGTCACACGCATTCGCCGCGTCGAAAAGTTCAAGGAACTCCATTTTCTCTTCGCCGTGATGAGCAAAATACAGACTGCGGCGATGTGATGTCATTCCCTGTGTGTGGTCAATCTCGTGGCCACCCATGGTCTCATTGAGTTCTCCGGCAACCGCCAGCAGGCTGTCGCGCACAACTTCCGCCTGCATGCGTGAGGCAGGAAATCGCCAATACAATTTGTTGTCCGGATCCAGAGAGTTGGCCAATGCGAACTGCTCCGAACCCTGCCCGGATGATTGAGGCAACATGCTGGCGAGTCGATATGTCTGGCTCGTCACGATCAGACGATGCAAGTGTTTGATCGACCAACCCGAATCCATCAACTCGCACGCCAGCCAGTCCAGGAGCTCCCGATGAGTCGGGCGACTGCCGTTGCGACCAAAGTCGTAAGTCGTGTCAACCAAAGCCTGTCCAAAGTGTCGCAACCAGATATGATTCACGGCCACTCGAGCTGTCAATGGGTTATCTCGACTGGCAATCCACTTCGCCAGCATAGCTCGTCGGCCTGATGTCACCTGTGGATATTTTGGAGAAAGTGGAGTGTATTCACCCAGCTCTTTTGACAGGTTTGCGTTGGCAACATCGAGGGCCGTGACGGCGGTGGCACGCTGTTGCTGAGCCATCTGCAGGGCTTTATTCGCAGCCTCCATTGCCGCCTGATCCGATTGCTTACTCCCTGCGGCGATTTTCACTTCCGCAGACGCAATGGCTTGATCGGCCGTTGCCAGACCCGCCTTCGCCGTCGCCATCGCCGCTGCTCGTTCGCTTTGACATGCCGCATGAATCAACGCCTTCACCTCCGGTTCCGCTTGCCTGTCTTCGGACAACAGGCCCGTTGAATACCGTGTCGAATCGGCTTCGATCCGTTTTTGAACACTCGCGAGTTCCATTTGAGCCGCCGCCAGCCGGGCTTCGGCGGCGGTCAATTCGTCCCGGACTACGGCTGGCTCTGCAGACAGCGCGGCTTTGGCTGCAGCGAGTTCTGCCAGGGCTGCAGTCATCGCTGCCTGTGGTTTGCTTCGCTCTTCTTCGCGAACAAACTCCTTCATCCCTGGATACGCGGCGGTGAGCGGCAACACGATCTGCGAGATCTGCAGCTGGTCCCCGCCTGTCACTGCCGGGGCCGCCGGAGTCATCGACGGTTTTCCCTCAATACGCAGCCGGGAATCACCTTTGGAAAACATGAAGGTTTCCGCATCAAGGTATTCGTCAAAAACGCGGATCATGCCGCTGCTGATTGGTCCATACGACTTCGCATAGACATATTTCTGAAACGGCCCCGGATCGGCATCTCCGGGAACTCGATCCTGTCGCAACTCAAGCGGTTCAAAGAACGCTCGGAATCGAAAATACTCTTCCTGCGAGATGGGATCGTATTTGTGATCATGGCACTGGCAGCAATTCAATGTCAGCCCGAGGAACGCCTTGCCCGTGTGTTCGACAAGATCCTTCTTCCATGTTTCATAGTTCCATTTGAACCAGCTTCGGACAAGGTAACCGGTGGCGACGATGTTCTGATCGTCGGCAGGCAGCAACTCATCCGCCGCCAGCATTTCGACGATCATTTGATTGTAGGGCTTGTCTTCGTTGATCGATTGCACAATCCAGTCTCGCCACCGCCAGACCATCGGATAGCTGTTCATCACATCCGGCACTGACCGGCGACCATACCAGTCACTGTAACGCCAGACGTCCATCCAGTGTCGACCCCAGCGTTCACCGTACTGAGGTGACGCCAGCAAGCGATCGACCGCTTGTTCATACGCAGTCTGCGAATCGTTCGCCTGAAACGCCTGCAGTTCATCGGCAGTCGGCGGAAGACCTTTTAGATCCAGGCACACTCGACGCAGCAATGTGGCCTTGTCTGTGGGCGGCATGGCCGCGATGCCATTCGATCTGCGTTGAGCGTTGATGAAGGCGTCAATGGGATTCACGGTGGTGGATTCGGAGACTGCCGAGTCACGGTCGACAGGGACTTCAGGCCGCACCGGTTTCTGAAAGGCCCAGTGCTTCTTAGGATCCTGCTCTGGTTGTTCATTTTTGGGCGATACCGCTCCGGATTGAATCCAGGAGGCCAGCACTCTGATTTGGTCGGCCGTCAGTGGCTCGCCCTCGGGCGGCATCCGTACACTTTCGTCGGTCGCGGAAATGCGTTCGATCAAACGACTGTGACCTGCGTCGCCGGGAATAATCACTGCTCCGCTGTCACCGCCTGTTCTGGCAAGTGATCCGGTATCCAGCCGCAGGCCACCTTCCTGCTTCAACGTCCCGTGACAGGCATAGCAGTGTTCGCGGAAGAGGACCTTAACATCACGAGAATAATCGACTGCGATATCATCAGCAGGAACGACCGGCCCCAAAGCCAGCAGAAATAACATCGCCGCGACACTCTTCAATTGTCGATACCCCCCACGAAGAATTTTGCTGACTCTAACGAATTCTATGTGCGAAGGTTTTATTCAGGAATTTAGAACACTAATCTGCGCTGATCTTCACTAATCCGGATTAGCGAAGATTAGTGTTCCACATCTTTTTTCCACGCAAATTGGTTGGGCGAAAGCACTCACACATAGAAAACGTTAGTGTCAGGAATTTTGCGCGATCGCGGCTTCACGAACAAGCGGATTCCGGCAGCGGACCGGAAAATGCCCGCGATCAATCTACAAACAGGAATTCGTTCGAACACAGCAGCACCTGAGCCAGTTGTTCAAGTTGCGAAAGCTGGTCGCTGACGTCGCGGGGAAAATCGGTGTTGGAATTCCAGGACCGAGGTAATTCCGCTGCAGCTTTACTGATGGTGGATATCCAGAGATATTGATCGCTGTTGAGCGTATCGCCGATGTCCACGACAAAACTGATCGTGTCGCCCGGCATCACCTGAAGCGATTCGACATTCAACGGAAGTGCTTGCTGGTAAGCCTTTGCGGACTGGAGCAGACCTGTTTGTGAACTTACGATAAACGCACGAATGCCGTCACCGACGGCAGGTTCGTGCTTGAGTTCGGACTGGATCGTAATCGTCAGCGCAGCAGGAGCTGTCCAGCGTCGAATGGATGCGTGAGCTCGATCGTTGCCCGGATGACCGCCTTTCGCCGTCAATTGCACCCATCCCAAGACGGCGTCCGGCCATGCTTCACCGCCCTGCCAGGCGTTGCCGGTGAAATGCGGCAACGGTGTAAAGTCCGACACACGCTGCGCTGCTTCATCGTATGTGCCGAACCCGTATGACCAGTCAGCGGCGGTGATTGGGATCGCTGGCCCTTCCGGAATCTCAGCGCCCAGCAATTCGTGTGCGGCGGCGAGTTGTGCAGTGGTCGGATCACGCTGCAGGACACGACGATACAGCGCACGAATCTGATCGTCGGCATTGAGTTCCACCGGCAGCGATTTAGCAAGTTCTCTGGCACGCTCCAGTGACATCGGGTGATTCATCAGAAACAGTGATTGCTGAGGAACAGTTGTCTCACTGCGTTTTGGAATGGGCAGGTCTGGATTTGCAAAGTCGAACATTCGCAGCGTACCGGGTAAGAACTGTCGATCCACCAACCCGTACAACGTGCGCCGCACAGGAAACGGTTTTGTAAACAGATTCGACGGCTTGCCGCCGCTGCGCTGGTCCAGTTGACCCGAGACGGCCAGCATTGAATCACGCATCTCTTCAAACGAAAGTCGATGCCCATTCATGTGCCAGAGCAGACCGTTCGTCGGATCGACCGTGCGGGCATGGACCAGCTCCGCTGCATCTGCGGGGCCGTCAGACGACTGCCGATACACCGCAGACAGCACAAGCATGCGATGCAGCGTCTTCAGACTCCAGCCGCTGGCGATGAATTCTGACGTCAGCCAGTCCAATAGTTCCGGATGCGATGGCGGCTCCGCGCGGACACCAAAGTCGCCGGGAGTTGTCACCAGACCCGCTCCGAAATGATTCGCCCAGACCCGATTCACCATGACTCGCGCGGTGAGCGGATTATTTGGTTCGATGATGGCCTGCGCCATTTCCAGTCGCCCGCTGCCGTGTTCAAACGGCTTACGATCAGGGCCGGAAAGTAACTCCAGAAATCGCCGGGGAACATCGTCGCCTTTGTTCGCTGAGTTGCCTCGTTTGAAAATTCGCGGTGCAGAGGGAACTTCCCGATCTTCAATGATCGTCGCGAAACGTGGTTCGGAAGCAGCGTTGATGATCAGGCGATCCACCTCACCCTGCAGTTTCCACAATTCGGTGCAGGTGCCGGAATCGAAATCGTATTCGGTATTGACGACCGGTTCGTCCGGCACTTCGGAGAGTGATCCCGGGCCGTACAACAGCGATCGAAGTTGTTCGTCGGCGGGGTCAGTCATTGCCTGAATGGCTGCACCTTGTGCTTCTGACTGCCTGAGTTCGGCCTGCCACCTGGCATCGATGTCCTGAAGCAACGTGGTGTATCGGGCGATCACGTCGGTGAAAGACGTCGGAGTTGCAGTAAACGCATCGGCCACACGCGGATTGATTCTTTCGGCACTGAGTTCATGAAGAGCCTGAGTTACGTCCGCCGCCCGTTCAGAAAATTGATTGTCGGGGATATCAGAGTAGCGATGCCATGCCACAAACACAGGATCATTGCGAAGACCGGCATCTCGCAGGTAGTCGCGCCAGCGATGCACGAAGGAGGGCAGCAGATCATCAAGTGCCAGTATCTGATCGAATCCCTCTTCCGGATATTTCTGCAATTCGCGTTGAGCCTGCAGATAGTCACCGATCCGCGATCGGACGCGAGCTGATGTCGAGACGCGGCGTTCCTGACGAAGCGTTGCAAGGGCATCAGTACGTTTCTTCAATTCTGCTTCAAACGCTTCGTCCTGCGTCTTCAATCCTGGCAGCGGGACAGTTTTTTCACTGCAACTGTCGAAGACGCCGTACAGTGAGTAATAGTCGGCGGTCGGAATCGGGTCGTACTTGTGATCATGACAACGGGCACAGCCGACGGTGAGCGCCATCGTTCCGCGACAGACGACGTCGATGCGATCGTCGATGATGTCACGTCGGACTCCCTGAAAACGGCGACCGAGTGTCAGAAATCCCATCGCGGCAATGTCTTCATCGGTTCGGTCCGAAACCTGGTCAGCGGCCAGCTGCAGCAGCAGAAAACGATCGTACGGCATGTCAGCATTCAGGGCATCGACAACCCAGTCTCGATATGACCACGCATGAATCCAGAATCGCTCCTCACGCGCATACACGTAGCCCTTTGTGTCAGAATACCTCGCGATATCCAGCCAGTGACGAGCCCAGTGCTGGCCGTGCGCCGGTGACGCCAGCAGCCCATCGACCAGGTTTTCGTAGGCCTTTGGGTCAGCGTCGTTGACAAAGTGTTCAACGTCGGCGGCGGTGGGCGGCAGTCCAGTCAGCGTATAGAACGCCCGTCGAATCAGAGTCCGCCGATCGGCTTCATTGGATAATTTAAGATTGGCCTCATTCAGTTTCGTAAGAATGAAGGCATCAATCGGCGTTTTAATTTGAGTAGAGTCTTTCTCAGCGATCGCTGGAACTTCCGGACGAACGACCGGTTGAAATGCCCAATGCGTTTTCGCCAGATCGGCGCGGGGGGCTTTTAGTGGAGCCGCGTCTTGCGGCCAGACAGCCCCGGATTCCACCCACTGCATCAGTGCTTGTTTCTCAGCATCCGGTAATTCATTTTCCGGAGGCATCTGCAGGTCGCCGTCGTAGCGAATTGCCTGAATCAAATGGCTCGCCGACAAATCGCCAGGAATCATCGCCGCGCCGGAATCGCCGCCCTTCAGCATCGCCTCGCGTGAATCCAGTCGCAATCCGCCGGACTGTTTCTGATCACCGTGACAACCGATACACTTTTCGACCAGCACCGGACGCACGTGCGACTCAAAAAAGTGTGCGTCATCCTGAGCCGCCACAGGTAATGACTGCAGGGCTGTCAGCATCGTCGCAATGACAGGCAGGAAGGACTCCTGCAGCCAGGTGCGATAAAACGAATCAGCAAATTTCAACGGTAGGCGAAACGCAGCCATATCAATCAGCCTTCCGCGAGGCGGCAGGAGAATTCCGGAGGGAACCACCATTGTGTCGATGAAGACGACCGGGCTCAAGTGTGAGTCGCGGATTTCGCCACATTGGACACTTACAGTCTTCCGGCGTACGATCGCCAGAGCGGTTCATCATGGCTGGCCAGTTTGTGAATGTGTAGGGTGTGACAAGCGGCAGCGCAGGCACACCATGACCGTGTTTCGGTGTGCCTGCGCGTTGCTTGTCACACCCTACAGCCTGCCCATGATCAATAACTGACCAGCCATAGCCGATCCATTGGCAGATCCATTGGCTGGATTGGTGGCATGCACACGATGCGTTATCATGCCCACTGTCACACCAGCGGACTGGGGCATGTTTATCAACAGCGTACAAGGAAGCGTCAAAAGGGTCAGGCATCTTTGATTGAAAAATCAAGTGCAAGTTAAAAGGGGGTCACTTTGTTGCCTACTGCTGAGATCGAATTAGAAGGGACACTCGAGTCGTGGCAATCACGCGATATTTTCTGGACTGGAACAAGCCGGCTTTGCCAGCGGCGGCAGACTATCTGATCAGTCGGTACGCGAATGGCGATCAGTTGGATATGTCGAAAGTGATTCTGGTCTTTCCCGGACGCCGGGCGGCCCGCAGAATGCTGGAGTTGCTGGTTCAGCGAGGCGGCTCAAAATGGCCCGCGCTGGTGCCGCCGCGGATGGTCACGTTCAATCAGTTTCCGGAACTGCTTTATCCGCAGCAGCAGAAACTAGCCGATGACCTGACGCAACTTCTGGTCTGGCGAAAGGCTTTGTACGCCGTCCGTCCAGAGGAGATTCGCGCGGCATTGCCGTATCGACCGGATGAAAATTCCGTCTCATCGTGGCTGGCCCTCTGCGAATCACTCCGCAAGCAGCACAACGAACTCGCCGCTGACGGAATGGAATTTGACGAAGTCCATCTGAAGCTGGTCGAACTTGGCCATTCCGAAGAAGCCGAACGCTGGAAAGCGCTGCGTCGCATTCAGTCGGAATACCTGATGCAGATGGACGAGCTGCAACTGTGGGATCGCCAGGCCGCGAGACTGGTCGCCGTCGAGATGAAAGAATGTCGCACTGACAGTGACATTATTCTCATCGGCACGGTGGATATGAACCGCATCATCCGGCAAATGCTCGATCAGGTCGCCGATCGCGTCACCACCATCATTCACGCGCCGGAATCCGAAGCGGACGCCTTTGATGAATACGGCTGCGTGCGTCCCGAACAATGGGAAACGCGACTGCTCAACATCCCGCTGGAAAACACCCGCATTGCCGATTCTCCGCTGCAGCAGGCACAGTTGGCCATGGTGGAACTCGCCAGTTTCGACGGGCGATTTCGCGCCGACGATATCACAATCGGCGTGGCCGATGATGGGATGGTTCCGACACTCACTCAGGCAATGGCCGATGCCGGAATTGCCGGGCAATGGCCGATCGGAATGCTGCTCCGTGATTCGCGACCGTTTCAGTTGTTGTCGGCAATGGCTCTGCATGTGGCATCCGCCCGCGATGAGATGCCGCCGGATTTTCCCACACTGGCCGACTTCGTCCGCCATCCGGATGTGTACGACTGGATCAACGAACACCTGAACCAGAATCTCAACGACGACGATGCATTCACACGTCGCCACGCCTGGCTCAATGAACTCGATCAATACCTCGCCGAACATTTGCAGCTCACGCCCGGCGTCCTGCTGGGCACCGCGCCTCGACGATTCATCGTGGCCGAAGTCTGCCGCGCTGTGGAATTCCTGCTGCGCTGCCTGATTCCTGCTGCGGCAGAGGCGGAAAGTGCTCGATCAGCCGTGGGTCGCGCGACCCCGATCGTGAAGGCTGGGAAACGACCGCGCCAAAGAACGCTTGACGATCTGGAAGACGCTGCCGAAGCGTCGCTCACGCATCAACTGGAGAAAAAACTGTCGCTGGCTGACTGGGCCGACGGAGCCGTCCGAATTCTCGCCACGATCTACCGTGATCGGGAACTACACAGCGATTCCGAAGTTGATCGCGGCATCGTTGCCTGTGTAACCCGCCTGCAGGAACTCAACGAACAACTGCGACGAATTCCGGCCAGTGTGCTGCCCGAATGCACGGCCAGTCAGGCGTTGCAATTATTGCTGCGTCAGATTGGTGAGACTTCAATTCCGCCGGAAGCAAATGATCAGGCGGTCGAACTGCTCGGCTGGCTGGAACTGCCGCTCGATGACAGCCCGGTGCTGGTGCTGACCGGATTCAACGAAGGCAAAATCCCGGAATCGATCAACGCCGACGCCTTCATGCCGAACAGTCTCCGCACACGACTGGAGCTCACCGATAATCGGCGGCGCTATGCCCGTGACGCATACGCGCTGACGTCAGTGCTGCACAGTCGGCGGCGCGTCATCCTGATTACCGGACGGACAGATGTGAAGGGCAACCCACTTGCTCCCAGTCGATTGTGGTTCGCAGCCGATCCGAAATCACTCACCGAACGTGTTCGCCGATTTTATGATCCTGACTCCGTCAGTGACACGGCCAACGCATTGTCCGTTCCCCCGGAACCGGAAGCCGCGCCGCCGCGTCAGAGTGGTTTTTTTGTTCCGCCGCCGATGTCGGTGCCGCCGGCCCCCACAGAAATTCCTGTCACCAGTTTTCGCGACTATCTCAACTGCCCGTATCGCTACTTCCTCAGTCGCGAATTGAAGCTGCAACCGGTTGAAGACGATGTCCGTGAACTCGACGCACGGGCTTTCGGAAGCCTGATCCATGAAGTCCTCAATCAGTTCGGACAGTCAGTTGTCCGCGATGCGTTTGACGATGACGCGATCCGGAACTTTCTGCTGGATGCCCTTCACACGGCAGCCCTCGGACGCTTTGGTCGCACGCGATCAGCCACTGTGAGTGTGCAACTTAAGATGATTGAATCCCGCCTTGCGGCATTCGCAAAATGGCAGGCGACAACCTGCAGACACGGCTGGCGAATTCATCAGACCGAAAAGAAGTACGAATGCCTAGATTTTACTGACATCCATGAACGTCCGGTAAAGTTGGTTGGCCGCGTGGACAGGATCGACAAGCATGTGCAGACCGGGCAGTTTCGCGTACTTGACTATAAGACGAGCGAATCCGCTCTTCCGCCTAAGACCACGCATCGCAGCAAGCATGAATGGATTGACCTGCAACTGCCACTGTACCGATTGCTGGTCCGGTCAGACGGGATCACAAGTAATGTGGAGCTGGGTTACATCCAGCTTCCCGGCGATCTGTCAAAAATTGGTGAGGATCTTGCAGACTGGTCGGACGCAGAATTGCTGGAGGCCGAAAACCTGGCCCGCATCATCGCGGCCGACATCATTGATCTGAAAATCACTGACGTCGTTCCGTCCGGAGATCGTCGCTCATCCGAATTCTCCCGCATCTGCCAGGACACCGTCATTGATCGTGGCATGCCGTGGTTGCCAAATTGGTCAGGCCGAATCTAATCCAGCGTGGCCTGTTCGCCGGTGCGGAGGATATCGACCACTTCGGCGGGGGTGCGGACGGTGCGGAGACGTTCTGGGATGAATTCGCTTTCATCCAGCAGTGTCGCGATGATTGCCTGAAGTCGTTGATGCACGCGCGGCTGGCCCATCGGTGTTAACAGCACGAACAACAGATGAGCGCGTTCGATGGTGCCACGATACGGAATGCCTTTTTCCGAACGAATGACCAGCACGATCGCTTTCTGCAGACCCGGCAAGCGTGCGTGCGGCATCCCGAGATGACGGCCAAGATAGGTCTCGATCAAACGCTCTCGCTCTTCAACAGCCCGAATAATCTGGTCGGCAGGGACCGGCAGCGATTCGCTTTTCATGCGTGACAAAGCAATGCGAACGGCTTCGATTGTACTCTCGGCTTCGATATGCAGATGCACCCGATCTTCGAGCAGAGCATCCGACAAATGAATCGGCTCTTCGTCTTCAAATTCATCGCGAATTGTCCCGACGATTTCTTCAATCACATCTTCCAGCGTCAGGTAACCCGTCCAGACACCTTTCGCATCTTTCACAATGGCAGCATGGATGCGCTTCTTCTGCATTTCCGCCAGCACAGACTCCAGCAGAGCTGTCTCGGTGACGGTCAGCAATGGCCGCAGCAACGGCTTCAGATCGTTTCCATGTTCGCCGGCAAACAACACGTCCTTAAGATGCACGCTTCCGATCGGATTCGTATGGCCTTCATCCAAAAGCGGGTAACGACTGAATCGATATCGCCGCGCGATTTGAAGATTCTCTTCCCATGTATTCTGTGCCGACATGCAGCGTACCTGAGAACGGGGTCGCATCGCATCTCGCACGACGAGTTCACCAAGGTCGAAAACGTTCTCCAAAAACAGCAGGCGCCGAAAGGTCATCATGCCGGTGGATTGAGACTGATTCAGCAGAATGCGGAGTTCGTCTTCGCTGTGAGTTTCATGGTGCTTCGAACCACCAAGTCCCATCAGCCTGAGCAGCACATTGGCCGAACCGTTGAGAACCCAGAGCGGTATTACGAACAGCGTGCGGATAACTCTCAGGGGTGCAGCCGTCAGCAGCGATGATCGATCGGTGCGCCGAATGGCCATTGACTTTGGAATGAGTTCACCAATGAGCGTATGCAGATAGCTGGCCAGCAACAATCCCAGTCCGGTCGCGATGGCATGAGTTGTCAGAAACGTGAAGTCGCTCTTTTCCGGAAACAGTCCCGTCCACATCAGGATCGGTTCGATGAGCTTGACCAAGGACGGTTCGGCGACGAACCCAAGTCCGATCGACGTGAATGTGATTCCTACCTGGCAGACGGACAAATATTCGTCGAGCTTGTCCTGAACATGTTTCGCCGCCGCCGCCCCGCGAACACCGCCATCCATCAGTTCACGGAGGCGGGAAGGACGCATCTTGACGGCCGCAAACTCTGCCAGCACAAAAAAACCATTGATCAGAATGAGCAGGATCGCCAAGAACAAATAAAGGATCACCATTTCCAAATGTGCCTCGTGATGGAAAACTATTGGAAAAGGGGTCAGGAACCAATAGCCAAATGGCCCAACGGGTGCTTCGCACTATTGGTTCCTGACCCCTTTTCCAAACTCGTACCTGCCCGCAGTTTAGCCAGTGCCTGTTTCACTTACCAACGGCTGAGAAATCCTGAATCGTTTTCCACATGTCGCAGCCTCGCGCGTGCAATTGGAACAGCGAATGCATAAAACCATTCCGGTGGCAATAATCACGAAAATCTGTCACCATGTGCTCTGGAACGGAGCACATGTGCTCATTAAAACAGCAGTCGATTCCTGATCGTTTGGCTGACGGGGGCGAAACGGGCGAGTGTCTTATGGTTGTCAGTGTCTGGCAACACCCGGTGAGTCCCTGCAAGGATGCGGCTTCCATCGCGGGAAGCAGAGCAGGTTGGGCAGTAAATCTCATCATGATTTTTGTGTGATGAGATTGCAGTGAATGTCCAACGAAACCGCGATACCACAGATTTTTCCGGGAGGATAGACAGAGCATGTCGAAAGCAAAGTTGGAGTACATTTGGCTGGACGGCAGCAAACCCACACAAGGGCTGCGAGCCAAAACAAAAGTGGTGACGGATTTTGGTGGTACCCTTGATGAATGCCCGATCTGGTGCTTCGACGGAAGTTCCACGAATCAGGCTCCGGGCGGCTCTTCGGACTGCCTGCTCAAGCCAGTCGCAATCCTGCCGGACCCGGGTCGGATGGACGCCTTCTTGGTGATGACGGAAGTGCTGAACGCCGATAGCTCCGTGCATGAATCGAATGGTCGAGCCACGATTGAAGACGATGGCGATTTCTGGTTCGGTTTCGAACAGGAATACTTCCTGTGGGAGCGAGAAACAAATCTGCCGTTGGGATTTCCCGTTGGCGGTTACCCTGCTCCTCAGGGACCTTACTACTGTTCTGTCGGTGCGAAAAACGCCTTTGGTCGCGAACTGATCGAAGAGCATCTGGATCTGTGTATCCAGGCTGGCATCAACATCGAAGGCATCAATGCTGAAGTGGCCACTGGTCAGTGGGAATTCCAGGTCTTCGCGAAAGGCGCAAAACGCGCGGGGGACGAAGTCTGGCTTGCCCGTTATCTGCTCGAGCGTACTGCTGAGAAGTATAACCTTTCCATCAACTGGCACTGCAAACCGCTGGGTGATACCGATTGGAACGGCTCCGGAATGCACGCCAACTTTTCAAACACCGCGCTCCGCACTTGTGGCAGCAAGGAAACTTACGAAAAGATCTGCAAAGCGTTCGCGCCACGCGTTAAAGAACACATCGCGGTGTACGGTGCAGATAACCATCTGCGTTTGACTGGTAAGCATGAAACGCAGACGATCGACAAATTCAGCTTCGGTGTGTCCGATCGCGGTGCTTCGATCCGTATTCCGATCGCGACCGTCCAGAATGGCTGGAAGGGCTGGCTGGAGGACCGTCGTCCTGCCTCCAACGCCGATCCATACAAGGTTGCTGCGGAAATCATCCGAACTGTTAAGTCCGTGAAAGTCTGAATGAAGCCAGGCTTGGAAAAGGGGTCAGGAACCAATAGCCAAATGGCCCAACGGGTGCTTCGCACTATTGGTTCCTGACCCCTTTTCCAAGCGAAGCCAGTCATCCCGAATCGCCTCGGTTCGTCCGTTACGTGGACGGATGGCTGGATTGGGAGTCACTGCTGATCGTGGGGAGTAATTCCCGCGATCAATCCTCCCGGGCTGTCCAGTGGCAACACTGGACAGCCTTTTTGTTTGGCGAGCGGGTAAATCCCGCGTTCAGAGAATTTCACGTCGCCTTCACGCGCCACCAGTCGTTCAATGCCATAGCAACAGCAACAATGCAGCGAGGACAGTCGGCACATGCTGCATCAGCAGAAATTGTCGATACAACAGTCGCGGCACTCGGACCTTCGCTTCGGCAGTGTTTCATGGCCGTGCGACGGACATGAATGTCTACATACGATCGTCCTGCTGCGCACTCTTCAGGAATTCCTCGAGCTCCGCGCTGATCTGTTGCATGCGGGCCGCCTCCGGCACACCGCTCGGACTACTGACCGCAGCGTAGGCTTCCAGTCGATCGATCGTAAACGCAAGGAGTGCCATCAGGCGCGGGAGATCGCGTTCAACGGCCTGAGTCAGCTGCGCAGCCCGCCCACGGTATTCTTCAGCCTCATGCGTCGCTTCACCAAACCAGCGTTTAACGTTGGGAACCTGCTTTTGAGCGAACTCTACGTCGTTCCGGGATTTTTCCAGATCCTTCACTTCTTCGATACACGACGGGCGGAAGTCACCCACTCTCCTCATTCGACACTGATGCAGCCGCACGCGCGCCTCGGCGACTTCGCGCATGCAGTTTTCGATCTCATGCTTCCAGAATCCTGGTCGGTCGCGTTCCAGCCAGAAGAGAATCTGGCGCAATTGCGCGTCCATCATGGTGAGACTCAGCCTTGCTTCCTCCCGAAACTTCGCAACCGCAGCCGCAAACAGACGGATTGCATCGACGGAATCCACGTTGGCAGAGTTTGACATGTGCGGCACCGTCGTCTGAATCTATCAGGCAATTCCCCGGACCTGCGTCGGCAGCAATCGCTATTGGGGCAGCGTTACCTTTTAAGTTGTCACCTGTTTGAGGATTAATTCGGAGGTCCAGATTCTGGTGGTGGCAACGTTCTCGGTGCCCCGCCGGGGCCCGCTGGTATTGCCCCCTGAAGGATCGTTGGGTCGTCTTTCAGGGTACTGATGATCTGGCC
>CANJQC010000062.1 GCA_947476295.1 Planctomycetaceae bacterium
CGTATGCGGGAAAACCGCCCGTACGGTTTGGAGGGAGGGGAGACCGGATTAAACGGTCTTCCCTACCCCTATGCCTGTGGTTTGTGTGCAATGCAGTGAACCTCACATCAGTTGCGTTTAAAGTCCAGAATTGCAGATTCTGAAAACTCCGAGAGCATAATCGTCGTCCGGTAGTTCATGGTGTACAGCACCAGAATCTTCCCATCACGGGTTTGGATCATGTATGGATAAGCAAATGAGTTTTCCCCTCCACTAATATCGCGTCGGTGAGGGAACGTTTTTCCCTGGTCTGTGGAAATGGCAATCGACAATGGCGATCGTTCATACATGTGGTCGTTGTACACGAGTACCAGATGTCCGTTTGTCAGTTTCTCAACATCCACAGCTGAATTGGGGTTCTTGAATTCCGTATCGGTGGCGTCGCTCCAATTGTGACCGCCGTCGATTGACTCCGATCGCTGAATATAGCCGCTGCTCGTCGGCCCATACCCACCGCCGCGGCGCATGAAGCAGACAAGGTGTTCGTTCGTCAGCTGCACGACTTGTGGCTGCAGGTTGCCTTGCTTTGAATGAATGCGATTTGTTTCCGTCCATTTTTGCGTCGGAGGATGATACCGCAAAAAATAGCTGACTGTCTCGGGTCCCACAATCTCACGGTCATTACCGGTTTCATGATACATCGGAAGCAGGTAGTCACCATCTATCAGCACGATCGGCTTGCCCCGTGCCATGCTCCCTCGTTCCTCGCTCAGCATAAACGAATCGGACCATGTCTGTGCTCCATCTGTTGAGATCTTGGCCTTAACCCGCGCGTCGGACCATGTGTCGCCATAGAGATTCACGTAGAACAGCCACACGACTCCGTCAGGGGCCTGCCACACAACGGGATTGCCATCGCCATGGAATGGGGTGTCCGCGATTACGCCGGGCGAAGACCAGTTCGTTTCACCAAATTTTCGCCGCGAGCCATACACCGCCGTATCGGTACTGTATTCGCCTGATCCACCGTAGTAGGCGACGTATAAATCGCCATTTTTCAATTCTGTGATCGACGCTGGGTGCTTATACAGCCCAGGGTGTTCACTCCCAAAGATACGCTGCGTTTCGATGTTCAGTTTCAGTTTGCTCTGAACGTCGTCCGCGTACAACTCACCGACAAACAGCACGAAACAACACCAGACAACAGACAATGTGTGAAGTCGATTCATTTCAGAAGATCCTGCGTGGATGAAATAATGTCGCTTCACTACTTTGCGAAGCCAGCGTTAATGATTTCTCGGCCGTCACCACGTTCCTGCGCAAAGCATTGTAAACAGCGAGGGTACCGCCTGTCTCGTCCGCCGATCCCATGATCCCGATACTGCTGTTTCTCAATCATTGGATTCCCTGGAGTTCTCCGAATGTGCCTGGAAGGAACTGGCAAGCCAGCGGACATTACAGTCTTCACCATCGAATAGCGTGGTTTGCAACGAATAATTGAGTTAAGGAATTCTGCAGATGTCTCGGGAAGCATATGTCTTTGAAGCCCTGCGAACGCCTCGCTCACGTGGCAAAGCCAGCGGGGAGCTTCACGAAGTCAAGCCTATCGACCTTGTCGTCGCACTCATGAACGAGTTAACCAGACGCACAGAGTTGGATACATCTCAAGTCGACGATGTGATAATGGGCTGTGTGACTCCGATTGGAGACCAGGGTGCCAACATCGCCAAGATTGCGGCGCAGCGAGCCGGTTGGGACGTCGATGTTCCAGGCGTGCAACTGAACCGTTTTTGTGCCTCCGGTCTGGACGCGGTGAACACTGCTGCTATGAAAGTCCGTTCCGGCTGGAACGACCTTGTCGTCGCCGGTGGAGTGGAAAGTCTAAGTCGCGTGCCGATAGGATCAGACGGCGGTGCTTGCGCCTTCGACCCGGTCACCAGTTGGGAAACGCACTTTGTTCCTCAGGGGATCGGGGCCGACCTGATCGCCACACTGGAAGGCTTCAGTCGTGAGGATGTCGATAGATTCGCGGTAAAGTCGCAACAGCGAGCGGCGGCAGCTCGCGACGCCGGACGATTTGACCGTTCCGTTGTTCCGGTCAAAGACCAAAACGGGCTGATGATACTCGAGAAGGACAGCTATATCCGAGCGGATACGACGCTCGAAGGATTGGGGCAACTGAAACCTTCGTTCGCCATGCTGGGATCACTCGGGTTCGATTTTGTCGCTCAGCAAAAATACCCGCACGTCGAACACATTAATCATGTCCACACCGCCGGTAACTCGTCCGGTATTGTGGATGGAGCCGCGCTGGTATTGGTTGGCAGTGAAGAAAAAGGCCAGGAGCTGGGGCTGAAGCCTCGAGCCCGAATTCGATCGGCCGCCCTAGTCGGAACCGATCCCACCATCATGCTGAGCGGTCCCGGACCAGCTGCGAAAAAGGCGCTAAAAATGGCCGGTATGAAAATTGGCGACATTGATTTGTTTGAGATCAATGAAGCATTCGCCAGTATCGTCATGCGGTTCATGCGAGACCTGAATCTGACCAGTGACGAAAACGTGAACCCGAACGGGGGAGCGATCGCCATGGGACATCCGCTGGGTGCGACCGGTGCGATGATTCTGGGAACGGTCATCGATGAAATGGAGCGGGCCGATAAACAAACCGCGCTTGTTGCCCTGTGTGTCGGCGGAGGAATGGGGATTGCCACCATTCTGGAACGGGTCTGACAACACATTGAAACTTCTATTCGAAACAGCCTTAATAGATCTCGGGTGAATCATGGCCATTAGATACGACAAAGACTCCCACGGTATCGTCCTGCTCACAATCGACATGCCGGATCGTTCGGCAAACGTACTGAATGAAGTCTTCTTCAAAGCCTTCATCGAAGTGCTGGACAAGTTTGAGGCGGATAAATCTGCCACCGGTGCAATCTTTGTGTCCGGCAAAAAATTGTGGATTGCCGGAGCCGACATTGACACATCGTTCAGTTCCGTCGACCCCGCGTACTTCTTTGAAATGAGTGAACGCCTCAAGAAGGATTTACGTCGTCTGGAAACGATCGGCAAGCCTGTCGTGGCAGCGCTCAACGGTACCGCATTGGGCGGTGGACTGGAAGTTGCTTTGGCATGTCATCACCGTGTGGCCATCAATGACGATCGAATCAAATTCGGCTTCCCTGAAGTGGGCCTAGGTCTGCTGCCGGGAGCTGGAGGCGTCGTGCGGACGGTGCGGCTGATTGGCCTGCAGAACGCCATGGAATGGCTCACGCAGAACAAAAAATACACGCCGAAGGATTCGCTCAAAGCCGGAATGATTCACACACTGGCGACTGACCACGACCACCTCATTGCTCAGGCTAATGCCTGGATCAAAGCTAACCCGGAAGGGAAGGCCCCATGGGATGCGGATCCACGTTACCGGATTCCGGGCGGGGACCCGAGGAATCCGAAGATCGCCGAAATGGTTTTTGTAGCTCCAGCGATGATCCGCAAGGAATCAAAAGGAATTTATCCGGCTCCGGCCGCCATCCTGGCTGCGGCAGTTGAAGGTGCTCAGGTTGATTTCGAGACGGCCAGTCGCATCGAGTCGCGTTACTTTGCGAAGCTGGCTTCCGGAGCAATCAGTCATAACATGATCAATGCATTCTGGACTCAGCTGAATCAAATTAAGAAAGGGCAAAGCCGCCCGCAGAATGTGCCGCCACAGCCGTCGAAGAAAGTCGGCGTCCTGGGTTCTGGACTGATGGGTCACGGCATCGCTTACGTCACGGCAGCCGCCGGGATGGAAGTTGTGATGACCGACAAAGACCAAGCATCAGCCGACAACGGGAAGCAGCTAATTGCTGCGATTCTGAAAACGCAGGTGGAACGCGGAAGTATGCCGCAGGAAAAAGCAGAAGGCATTTTGAGCAAGATCAAGGCAACACCAGACTACGGTCTGCTGGCTGGCTGTGATTTGATCATCGAAGCCGTATTTGAAAATCGGGAACTTAAAGCCAGTGTGACCAAGGCTGCAGAAGCGGCTATGGATCAGGCTGGTGTGTTCGCATCCAATACATCGACGCTCCCGATTACAGGTCTGGCAGAAGCCAGTATCCGCCCGGAAAAATTTATCGGCCTGCACTTCTTCTCTCCTGTACACAAGATGCAGCTGGTGGAGATCATCGTCGGTGAAAAGACGGACGACGAGACCCTCGCTAAAGCCTTTGATTTCGTGTTGTCCATTGGAAAGGTTCCAATTGTCGTCAATGACAGCCGTGGATTTTACACATCGCGCGTCTTTTCAACGTGGTCCAACGAAGGGCTGAAGATGTTACTGGAAGGTCAACATCCGCACTCCCTGGAGATGGCTGGCCTGCAGGCCGGGATGCCGGTTGGTCCTTTGGCCGTGATCGACGAAATTTCTATGGGGCTGTTCGATCACATCCGCAAGCAGACTCTGGCGGACATGAAAGCATCGGGCGAGCCGGATACGCGTCTGGCAGCTGCGGCTCGCGGCGACCATGCCGCACCCGTGATCGAAAAGATGCTGAGTCTGAAACGACCGGGACGTGCCGGTGGTGGTGGGTTCTATGAATACACCGAAAAAGGCAAACACCTTTGGCCGGAATTGACCAGCATCTTCATGCATGGCGAGCCTCAGTTATCGCAGCAGGAGATGATCGATCGCATCGTCTACATCCAGGCGGTGGAAACGGCTCGCTGCATGGAAGAAGGCATACTGCGGAACACAGCCGATGCGAATCTGGGTGCCATTTTTGGCTGGGGCTTTGCTCCTCAGCACGGCGGCCCGCTGCAGTTTATTAACAGCTGTGGATTGTCGGCATTCGTAGAACGAGCGAGGGAACTGGCGACCGCCTACGGCGAACGCTTCGAACCACCTCAGTTGCTGATTGACATGGCCGCGAAAGGTCAAATATTTTAGGCGGAAGTCAAAGGGGTCAGGCATGCGCGAGGCGACGGTGTGAAAACGCAGCCTATGGAATCTTACCTGGATTCCAGAGGGTTGCGGCGATATAGCGTTCCGGGCCGGTCTCTTTATCCCAGAAGTAATATATCGTCACCACGTTCCCATTGGCGGCTTGGATGCTGCAAGGGTATCCCATGTCTCGCCCACCACCATCGCTGCGCAGCAGGATTTCATCTCCCCAGGTCTTTCCGCTGTCTTTGGACAATTTTGCGAGCATCTGATACGGAGCCGCTCGATAACCATAGGTCAGGCAGATTCGCCCGTCGGACAACAGGATCGTACTCGGCGGATTGCCCTCACCAGCATCCTTCACGGGCCGGTTCAGATACCCCCAGGTTTTGCCATTGTCGAGCGATTCGTAGGCGTCAATCCAGCTTGGACCAGAGTTGGGCTCTCGCACGCGTGTTGTTGTCACTAGGTGAGTCGATGACAGCCGGACGGTGGACGGCATGATTTCATAGCCATCGATCTCTTTATTAACCCACGACACAAACTGAAAGGTCCTGCAGCCATCGGTCGTACGGGCACAGAAGACTCGGCCTTCCAGATGATTTGACTTGGCGGCGGTCAGAAAAAACATGGCTTCGCGCTGCCCATCAACGATGTAGTCAGTTCTCGCCGCAACTCCTAGTGTTCCCATATTGGGCAGCTCAAACGGACCCTCCCAGTCTTTTCCGCGATCATAGCTGTAATAAAATCGCGACTGCCTGCCGTGGTTGTCGTCCATTCGCAGAGTCATTGCAAAATCGGGATGCGTAAGATCCACCGCTGTCGTACATTTGTGCAACGGAGGAATCGGCACTCCAGGTATTTCCGTGCCATGGAGAGAGTTCCCGGATGGAATCAATTGACCTTTCGCATTCGGAAACTCTGTGGTCCACGTCTCTCCACCGTCGGTACTGCGAGACAACAGGAATTCCTCTGGTTTCTCACGATCAATGTTGTGGCGATCTTCCCCAAGGTCTTTCTGATATCCCCGACTGAATCCAACAAGTAACTCATCGCCCCAACACCAAATACCATGGTTCGCCGGCCATCCAGCAAAACGCCCTGGCTCCCGATAGACGACAACCTGCTTCACGATATGGCCGTCGCTGTCACCGGCGGCTTGTCCGAAGCACCGTTCTGGCGCAATAGCCAGAACACCCAGAGTCACGATGAGGATACGCAGACACACATTTGTCATGAACACTGCCTCTATAAAGGGCTCTAACAAACCCAAGACGGGAGCCGGTCCCGGCTTTGTTAGGCGTGTTAAGTCTAAGTGAACAGTGCCAGCATAGGCAAGCGGTTTGCATCCGATGATTGTTCCTCGCAGCGGTGATAGGGATCATGCCGATTATTCGTCGGAAGAATCTCATGTATTCGCCAGCAAGTCGCGTTCTGAAGATTCGATAACCTGAAAGGTTTCCGTAATCTTGAAGGGCAGGGTACGCGCATGGCTCAGAGTGTGATTGATCTGTTTCAGCAGTTGGCTCGAAACGAATTCGGATTCTTCGAGCGGCTGCAAACGGTTTCTGAGATCATGTCAGCGAATGTGCCGACGGTCAGCTCGGAAGTCTCGATTGGTGACATGATCGGTCGTCGGGACCCTCTGATAGTTGGATCCATGGCGGTCATTGACGCTGCCAAGGGTGACGTGATAGGGCTACTGAAGCACACTACGATTCTTCGCTGTCTTCCCCGCTATGTGAATACACTGAAAGAAAGTGATCGTGACCGCAACATTCTCACCACAAACGTATGCGACCTTGCGACCCGTCGATCACCACATGTCAGTCCGTCTGCAAGTCCACTTGACGTCCTTGAGATCATGGTTCGACAGAACTGTGACTGCGTCCTCGTGTTCGATGATCCTCACGACCTTCGCGGCGTCATTACCCCTGTCAGTTTTGCATCCGCGATGCTGTTGTACTATCGAGTCTTTCAGACGCTGCAGCCTTTGCAGCGGCTGCGTCTCGTAGACCTTGATAGTGATCTGTCGCTTGATGAAATCTTTTGTCGCGGTGCTCAGACAGCACGCGATGTAATGAGTCAGGCTGCGACAGTTCCGGCCCGAGAACCTGTCGCTACCGCCGTGAAACTGATGCAGGAATGCGCCCTTGGTCATCTGCCGATCCTGGATGAGAGGAATCAGGTTACAGGCGTCGTGAGCAGGAACGACATTTTGATGGCGTTGCAGCCACCATCGCATCCAGGAATTCTGGATCATTCCGCAGATCTGCCACCGCTGATTGATCTGCTTGCTTCCGGACAGGAACCTGCACTCTCTGAGCCTATCTCCAGCGTCGCGAAAGGGCGATTGATTTCGGTATCGCCAACCGCACGACTTGCCGACGTCCTGATCAAACTTGCCGAGACCGGCCGCGACATCGTGATCGTTCAGGACGACACACAGATTCTGGGAACCATTTCCCTGACTGACATTGTCCGGGTTTTCCGCACGCTTATGCGCCTGCAGTCATTCAAAACCGTGTGATCCTTCACACGAAACACAAGTTTCCATTTTTCGATGAAGATCTGCAGTATATGGACACGGGCTTTTTGATCGAGTGGCCTTTTTGAAGGCTCGTCTCGGCGGAGCGAGACGGCTACGATTTTTGCACTACTCTAGAAACAGCAGTTCCTTCTGATTCAGCAGCACATGGCAAACGCTGGTGAGGATGGTTTCATTTTTCAGCACGATTGTCGAGTCAGGGGGATCGGCTGCATCGGCTCGAGCGAATTCCAGCAGCGATGCGAGTTCTGACTCGTTAGGTTCACGGGCGAACGCGGTGCGGTACGCGAGGCTAATAATGGCGTCGTCGTTTTGCAGGCCCGCTTCAAGCAAGTGCGTGGCCCAGACGTTGGCCTGTTGATGAACGAATTCGTTGTTCATCAGGATCAGCGATTGAGCCGGTACGTTTGACACGCTGCGACGGCTGATTGCTGTCGCAGGTTGAGGCGTATCGAAGGCCAGCATGAACGGGTTCAGGAAGTTGCGATTGACGCTTTGGTAAATACTGCGACGGCCAGCGCCGTCAAGTGGACCGGATGAGCCGGGACGACCTCGACCTTCCATAAAGCTGGACAGATAAACGGGCACAGAAGCTCCGTACATTGTTTTATTCAGTTGGCCGGAAACGGACAGCATCGTATCGCGAATCACTTCGCCTTCCAGCCGACGGATGCTGAATCGATGCAGCAGTCTGTTGGTCGGATCGTGTTGTTCAGCCAATTCGCTTCGCTGACTGCTGAGTCGGTAAGCTCGGGTGAGCACCAGACGTTTGATGAGCCGTTTGAGTGACCAGCCGTCGTTGCGGAAATCGTCGGCTAGGAGGTCGAGTATTTCCGGATGCGTCGGTGCTTCACCGAGGACGCCGAAGTTATCGGATGATGCCACAATTCCTCGACCGAACAAATGCTGCCAGACGCGATTGACGGCGACACGTGACGGAAACGGATTGCTGTCGGCGAACAAACGATCAACCAGTTCCATCCGCCCGCTGCCATTGGTGTCATGCAATTCGGCACCACCATCCAATGCGGTTAGCATGTGGCGAGTCGCGGTTGGTCCATGGTTGTGGTGGTTGCCGCGAATAAAGACATATTCGTCTTCACCGGTGCCGTCACACATGACAAGCACAGGATCGCCCGGTTGCGGCTGCTCAGCAAGTTTCATCCATGCAGCGGATGCTTGGTCGAGGGCGGCTTGCTGATCTGCTGGAAGAAGTCGCAAGCGGACTGCCATGTCCGGCCACGTCGGATCGGCGAGAACAGTTTGTGCCCATTCACGAGCCAGTTGCTTCCATGAATGCTGGTAACCAACATCCATAATCCTGTTCGTGCGGGCGATTTCGGGGCGAGTCACAGGAACTTCATCAGATTTTGCGACGAACTTAACCTCTCGCACTGCAAACCAACCGTCTCCATCATCAATGAACTCCAGATGACAACGATGGCCGAGATATCGCCTGACGTCGCCTGCAATCTTGATCCAGCGAAACTGGCCATCCGTATCAATCGGCTGTCGACAACCTGAAAAGAGGAGTTCGCTGAATTCGTTCATCACGTAGCCGTCAATCACGAGGCGAATGCGTGTCCCCTTGCCGGCTGCGAGGATGTGGATCTCGGGATGAGTGAGTTCAAACTCGGGCGAATGCAACTCGCCACGCAGTTTGGGAGAAAGGTTGGCGGAAGTTATACTTCCACGACTATCCTGCACGCAGCCGTCGATACTCCATTTCAATTCGGCATCGTAACCTCTTACGAGGCTTCTTTGGTCACGCTCATCAAATCGCATTGTGACTCGAGATCCACGATCATCGCCTGACTTGATGCTGCTGATCGCTCGACTGAAATCGTCCGCAATAACGGTCGTGCGGTCCGCGCATTCCTGCAATGCCGCTCCATACCAAATCCAATTTGCCGGTACGCCTTCTCGCAAGTTTGCGTAGACCAATGTCTTATCATGGCGAAGAGGTTGAGGAACATTCCAGATTGATGTGTTAATTTCCTCCTGGATGATTCTATCTGACTCCAGTAGCGCCGCATGCCAGTCACCAACAGTCTCCGCGTCCGAATTCTTCGCTGGCTTCTGCATTATCGTTGCGAAAAGTGACAATGGATGCGAAAAATCTTTTGTTTTTGGATCCAGAAGTGCTTCCTTCAGTCGCCTGATGCGATCATCGGTGATCGCGAATACGGCGTCTTCGTCATCTCCTCCCATTGCGCGAAGAAGTAATTCTTCGCGAACTTCAACCGGGACTTGTTTAAGCCCATCATTTAGTGCGGCCGCAGCGTTCGCTCGTTGGGCGTTGAGTTGATCCAGAAGTTTCGGTGTCTCGCCGTGCGAATCAATCCACTCCACGCGCCTCCGGGAACTCTGCAGAAAACCGGACAATGCGTAGTAGTCGTCCGCCGTGATGGCGTCGAACTTGTGATCATGACAACGGGCGCAGGCGATGGTCAGGCCGAGGAAGGTTCTACCGAAGACGTCGATCTGGTTGTCGATGCGTGACGCTTCTTCGCCCTTGACGTCCACGGGCGCGTGTTTGTCTTCGCAGAGATACCAGAATCCGGTCGCTATGATGGATTCGTTGAAACCCAGTTCCGGATTGCGACGCGGTTCAGTCATCAGGTCGCCGGCGATGTGTTCGCGGACAAACTCGTTGTATGGCAGGTCGGCGTTGATCGCTCGAATCACATAGTCGCGATATCGCCATGCATACGGCAACGGATAATCGAACTCATGCCCCAGCGTTTCGGCATAACGCACTAAGTCAAGCCAGTGTCTCGCCCATCGTTCGCCAAATTGGGGCGATGCGAGTAGTTCATCCACGACTTTTTCCATCGCGACCGGTGTCTCGGCGGGATCATTGAAGAACCGATCCTGCTGTTCAATCGTTGGCGGCAATCCGACGAGATCGAAGTACAATCGTCGCAGCAATGCTCGGCGATCTGCATCCGGTGCCGGCGTAATACCTGCCTCTTCCATCTTTGCCAACAGGAATCGATCGGTGTCGCTTGCTGGCCAGTCGGCCTGTTTGACGGCGGGGACTGAGGGACGTTCAATCTTCTTCCATGCCCAGTGCAAGGCAATGCGTTCCTGGAGTGGAAACACGGCTTGTGGTTTCTCAACGGCTTCGGGTGTGCCGTCATCCGGCCAGATGGCACCGTCGGCGATCCACTGTCTCAGGATTTCAATTTCCTCGTCGGGCATCTTACTGCGAGGCGGCATTTCCAGGGCCTCGTACCGCACGGCCTGCATGAGCAGACTCTCGTCGGGTTTTCCCGGGACAATTGCCGGCCCGGTTTCACCGCCTGCGAGCATGGTCTTGCGGGAACTGAGTTTCAGGTCGCCCTTCGCTTCGCTGTCCGGCCCGTGGCATTCGAAGCAGCGCGATTCCAGGAGCGGCATCACTTTCTCGCGGAAGAACGTCGCTTTGGCGTCGTCACCTGCTTCCTTCGCCGGTTCGTCAGCAGCAGCGGCGACCGACAGCGGATTATTTACAACATCGCACCACGGCAGCAGGATTCCACTGCAGCAGAGAAGGCAAGTTGTCAAATTGAAACGGCAAGGTAGGAGCATTCTCAAAACCTGCTTTGAGGGCGAGTGAGGAATTCCGATCAGCGGACTGTGCATTGTCGCGTTGGAACCGGTGCAATTGCAATGGTACGATGCAATGCGACTGGTCTTGCGGCGTATGCCGAGTCAATTAAATTGATCGACACACGTGGTTTTTGCAGGGACTTGAGGATTCGAGAGTCCAGTCTTGTTGTGAGGCTGACGAAGAAAAATCTTCCTCGCTAGGGAATTCTTTTCCGCCTCGTGTGTTGAGCGCAGGTTGGTGACGAATGTCTTGAGATGTGCTTCCGGACAAATGTGTCGAAAATTCTGTCGTTTCCGGCACCATGAGTAGAACTGCCCAGGGGCAGAATGTCACTTACGGTATGCTATCTGCGGTGTCCTGCACGGACAGAGTCCAGTGACGTAAATGCTCCTCGCAGGGATGCTCGATGCCGGTTTCGATTTCATTTCCTGACACCGTGTCTTTGGCTGCTCAGTTTACAGACGGAGCGGTGCGTGCGGATTCTGCATCCAGTGCGACGTCGCAGGCGATAGCCACGAATGATGAATGTGGCGTGTGTCCCATCGGGAAATCGCGTAAATCGAGGGAAGAAGACTTCGAAGCTGTACTGGCGTGGATGACCAGCGGAACAGGTCCTCAGCAAAATGCGCCGGAAGTCAACGCGGCGGATACGACACGGACATCCGTTTCCCTTGGGACCGACTTTTCCGGAAAGACGAGCTCTTTTTGCGTCGAACAGTCTACCGTTCAGGTTGGCACGACACCGCTGCAGACAATCGCGCCCGCACCAGGATCCCCGCTACCACAGGACGTGTTTAAAATGCCTGAAACTGTCGGGAGCGCCGTTCCGGATGAAGTTGGCTTTTCAAATCAAACGACGACAAGAGTGACGGTCACTGACGGCTCAGTGAGCGACGGCGCGATGTTGAACAGCGGTGCCACGTCAATTCAATCTCAAGCCGCTCATGGCAATCCAAATCACCAATCGACCGATGGCTCTGTATCCGCGCTGATCCAGCAGCTGTCGTCCCGCCAGTCTGTCGGCACAGTTTCGGTGGTAAGCGATTCAGATCCGTCCGAATCGCCAGAGCCCCTTTCGCAGGATGCGATCGATGCCTTGGAACGCATCGGCCGATCGTCTGAATTGACGATTTCGGGGACTTTTTCATCCTCGCTGCAGGTTTCTACATCATCAATACACACGGCTCCGACAAATGCGTATTCGACCTCCGCACAGCCTGTATCATCACCTCCAGTTATTTCGTTGTCTGCTTCGAGGTTGCCTGAAATGAAACTGCCGAAGCCCGATTCGCGTGTTTCCAAACTGTCGCTTTCCACATCGTCAGTAACCGCGTCGACGGTGTCAGGTGGATCAGAATCCGGATTGGTATCAATCGAGGCTACATCGCCAGAAGTATTGACCTCGAGCCTCGGAACAGTCCTCCCGTATGCAGGTTCTCCGGTTGCATTTGATAGTGCTGAGTCGATCGTCAAATCTGGGACATGGCGAGTTTCCTCCGATTCACATGCGTCTGTGTCCGACCGTTCAGGATTTCCAGCCAGCCCTAATTCACGTTCTGCTGCGGTAAAGTCATCCGACGCAGTGCGCAGCGATGTGGTACAGCCGGGTCTTACGAATGCATTGCCGGATCTGGCCGCCGCAATCTCCAGCGAGATGGGGCAACCGCTTAGCAATCAGGTTTCTCAAGCGATTCTGGAGCACATTGAACGCAACGGCGTTCGCCAGAATGACTCACTCACCGTCCGCCTTGACCCGCCCGAACTGGGTGAGATGACAATTGAACTGTCGAAGACACATGAAGGTCTTGCCGTGCGCGTAACCGCCCGCGAAGCGGTGACAATGGACATGTTGTTTGTTCGAGGCCAGGAAATTGAATCTCACCTGCGTGGTCAGCAGCTGAATCTGAAGTCGCTGGAATTTCTGCGCGCTGACATGTCCGGCAATCAGTTTTCACAGGGACAGCAACAGAACGATGCGTCACGCAGATCTGAGAATCTGATGAACCAGGTTCGACGTGGTTCCCGGAGTTCCAATCCGGCAATTGCAAATGTTGGGCGAATCGCCACACCGGACTCAGCATATGGATTAAGTTTTAGAGCATAATTGGTCAGGAGGACTTGATATGTCGAGCACGTCATTTGACCCCGTCGTGGGGCAGAATCAGTACCTTCAGCTTTTTGCGAGTCAACTGCAGCATCAGGATCCGCTTGAGCCTTCGAAACAGGAAGACTTCCTGGCACAGCTGGCGCAGTTTTCGTCCGTGGAGAGTCTGCAAAACATGAATACTCAGTTCGCGGGACTGAGCAGCAAGATGGACAGCCTCATTGAGGTCTCACGAGGCAACAGTTCCCTGTCCGCCCTGCAGACGCTCAATGCGGGGGCCGGGTTGCTCGGTAAAAGTGTGCGTTACGGTGCTGATAGTGCTGACGTCGGCGTGGTGGATCAGATTAAGCCTGATAACGGATCTATCCTTGTACGCATTGGCGATCAGTTCGTACCAATCGCCAACATTGTGAGTGTGGAAGAGAATTCGGCAACGAGCCTTTTCTGAGACGCCTGCCCGACAATTCAAATGCAGCACTATCGATATCTTTAACCGAGCTTAATTCACAAACGGAAACTGAATAATGGCCAATTCACTTTTGACGGGTATCTCAGGTCTTCGCGGTCATCAGAAGATGCTCGAAGTCGTCGGTAACAATCTGGCAAACCTGAATACGACGTCTTTCAAGGCGTCGCGTGTGCTCTTTTCGGACCTGATGTACGAAGTTCAGCGCGGTGCGTCATCCTCGTCCTCCGGCTTGATGGCCAGCGTAAATGCTGTGCAGATCGGCACCGGCAGTCGCTTGTCGCAGGTAGCCAAAGATTTCCAGCAGGGAAATCTGGAAGCCAGCGGTAAGCCGTTGGATCTTGCAATCGACGGCAGCGGATTTTTCGTCACGAAGTCTGGCAACAACATGTACTTCACACGCGCAGGTGCTTTCTCACTTGATCAACAAGGATTCCTGTCAGATCCGGCGACGGGAAATCTAGTTCAGCGATTTGGGACGCTCGGTGAGCCCGACGGAATCAATCCGTCGTTTCAAACTTCGGGTGATCCTCGCGTGTACATTCCAGTAGGAGCAAGCATTGCGGGGAAGCCAACGCAGCAAATCACTCTGTCAGGTAATTTGTCATCGCTCGCCATCGGCCCAGTCTCGCAACGCATTTCCACCGCAGCGTCTTTCCAGGAAGGTGGAAGCCCTGCCTCACTCACAACAAAACTAACGAGCCTGGATGGCTATTCGGGAAATTATCTCGTTGGCGATAAGATCGAAATCAACGGGCAGAAAAAAGACGGTACCAGCCCCGATGTAATCGAGCTGACAATTGATCCTGCGACGACGACGCTGGGAGACCTGATAGCAACGCTGAACACGGCGTTTCCTGGGTCAACCGTGCAGCTCGATGCAAACGGAACAATTGTGGCAACGGATAACACGCCAGGTCCGTCCATGCTCAACATCATCCTGCGAGACAAGCTCGGAAACTCCGGAAGCAATGAATTTGATTCGCACAAGTTCATTAAGCGGGATATCGGCAAGGTAGGTGACAAAGTCCTGCGTACCACTGAACTCTTTGATTCCAGCGGTGCACCACACTCAATCAGTCTTGAGTTTACGAAACAAGCGGATGGGGCGTGGAACATGAATGCGTCGATTGCTGCCGATGACGGCACAATGCTTGATGGTGAAGTCAACGGCCTGACATTTCTCGACGACGGCACATTTGCGCAGGTAGCTGGAATCGGTATTGGAGATGCGAAAATCGAAGTCAAATTTGCGGGCCAGTCGTCGTCGCAGAGCATGGATCTTACGTTTGGCGAGCCTGGAACGATTACCGGGTTGGGCCAGCTAGGATCAGCTTCCGCCGTCGAAGTCAGTCAGGACGGATTTGCCCCTGGAGAACTCAGCGACGTGAATATCGATGCCGACGGAAAAGTATTTGGGCTGGGTTCAAACGGCCTTCAAATCGCAATGGGACAGTTGGCCATTGCGTCATTTCGAAACAACGACGGATTGGTGTCAACCGGCGGCAATTATTTTCAGGCGTCTCTCGCGAGCGGCGACCCTGAAGTCGGAACGGCGTTGACGGGAAGTCGCGGAGCTCTGCGTTCCGGGCAACTGGAAGGGTCCAACGTCGACCTGGCACTGGAGTTCACGCGACTGATCATCGCTCAGCGTGGTTTTTCGGCCAATGCAAGAACGATCACCGTGACCGATCGTGTGCTGGAAGAATTGACGAACATTATTCGTTAACAGATGATCTCCCGCTACGGTTGCAATTCGCAGGTGAACACGGAATGATTGAGGCTGCCGCCTCGATTCCGTGTCCTTCTGTTCGAAGTCTGCCTATGATTTCCTGCCTCCGGCGAAACCTCCCGATCGTCTGCCTGTTGAGTGCCTCGTTTGTTTCCGCGATAGTCTGTGCCGACGACTGGAAGACGCTGTCCGTCCCGGATGCCTGGCGCAGCGTTCCCGGCGGCGACCTGGCTCCGATCGACGGTTATTCGTGGTATAGAGCTCTGGTCAAAGTGCCGCCGGAATGGGACGGCCAGCAGTTGACTCTGTTCCTAGAAGCGCTGGATGACGCTCGATCCGCGTATGTGGGTGGTCAGTCCGTCGGAGCGACCGGCACGTTTCCTCCTCAATTTCGCAGCGGGCTGGGTGAACGTGGTCGCTATGTGGTTGATTCCACGTTGGTAAAGGGCGGAGGGTTTCTGGCGGTTGCCATCCGAGTCTACCAGAATGATCCGCGACCGAATTTCAGTGTTGCTCCCCCGGTGCTGATGAATGAAGCGACGAAGCAGGCCATGCGAATGGAAGGCGTCTGGCAGTATTGTCCCGGTGACGATGCCACATGGGCGACCGCGACAGCCGCAGATTTTGGATTTGATGCCAGTCAACCGCTCAGTGATTCAGACGCAGTCACCAAAGGCGTGTTTCTCAAAACCGACGCCGTCGATGACATCGAAAAATATGTGTCTCGCCGAAATGGTGATACGGAACCTGTCAGCCCGGCCAAAGCCGTCAAGCACTTCAAGACTCCGCATGATCTGTCAGTGCAGTTGGTGCTGGGCGATCCGGATATTGCTCAGCCGCTCTTCATGTCCTGGGATGAACGCGGTCGCCTATGGGTCATGGAGTATCGGCAGTATCCGGATATTGCGGGCCTGAAAATGGTGAGTCGCGATACGTTTCTGCGTTCGGTCTATGACAAAGTTCCGCCCGCGCCGCCCAATCACGATAAGGGAGCTGACCGCATCAGTATTCATGAAGATACAGATGGCGACGGGGTCTATAACAAACACAAAATCTTCGTTGATGAGCTGAATCTTGCGTCCTCCTTTGCGATCGGGCGCGGCGGCGTGTATGTGACTAATCCGCCGTATCTGTTGTTCTATCCGGACAAGGACAAAGACGATATTCCCGACGGCGATCCGGAAGTACTGTTGGAAGGATTCGGCATCGAAGATTCGCATTCCGTGATCAACAGTCTGCGATTCGGTCCCGATGGCTGGCTGTACGGGGCTCAGGGCAGTACGGTGACTGGGGCCGTAAAGAAGCCCGGAAGCAAAGATCAGCCTGTGCGATCGCTTGGCCAGTTAATCTGGCGATACCATCCGGAGAAGCACATCTACGAAATCTTCGCGGAAGGCGGAGGCAACACATTTGGTTGTGAGATCGATGAGAAAGGCCGCATCTTTTCCGGCCATAACGGCGGCGATACGCGTGGGTTTCATTATGTGCAGGGCGGATACTATCGCAAGGGCTTTGGGAAACACGGGCCGCTGTCGAATCCATTTTCGTTCGGCTTCTTTGAAAACATAAAGCATCACAGTGTCGCGCGGTTCACCCACAATTTCATTATCTACGAAGAGAACACTTTGCCGCAGCGATTTCGAGGCCAGCTGTTCGGCATCGAACCGCTTCAGGGACAGGTCGTGCTGAGCAACTTCAAGCCGTATCAGTCATCATTTGAAACAGAAGACATCGAACGGGTCCTGACGACCGATGATCCGTGGTTCCGCCCCGTCGATATCAAAGCTGGCCCCGATGGTGATATGTACATCGCCGACATGTACGAACAGCGCATCGACCACAGCAGCCATTACGCCGGTCGAATTGATCGCACGAACGGTCGCATTTACAAGCTTACTCACAAATCCGGCGACGACAAATCCGGCGAGCGGGGCGGCGTCAGCCCCCCGGTACATCCTCATCTGAAACTTGCATCCACCGCCGACCTCATCACACTCCTCGACCATCCCTCAAAATGGTACCGTCAAACGGCCGTGCGACTTCTCGGCGATCGCAAAGATCCTTCCGTCATCCCTCAACTCACCACCGAACTCGCAACCGCGACAGGCCAGTCAGCCCTCGAACGCCTCTGGGCACTCAACGCCTGCGGAGGACTCACGGATGAAGCCGCCATCAGTTTGCTCAGTCATAACGAACCCTTCGTGCGGGCATGGACCGTGCGACTGGTCTGCGATCCAAAGTCTGTGTCTGCACATGTTGCCGCCTCGATTACACAAGCTGCCAGCATGGAACCGTACATCGACGTCCGGAAGCAGATGGCATGCTCCGCGCGACGCTTGCCGCCAGAACTTGCTTTGCCGATCATCCGTGAACTGCTGCACTTTGATGAAGACGCCGCCGACATTCACCAGCCGCTCCTGATCTGGTGGGCGATCGAATCTCAGGTGGGACGCACGACGATCAACGATATCATGCAGCAAGTGCTCGCCGATCCTGCTACATGGCAACGTCCGCTGGTCGCGGAGCACATCGCAGAACGCCTGATGAAACGCTGCGCATTGGCAGGAACTCGTGACGATCTCATGAACGCCGCAGCTCTGCTCAACGCCGCTCCTGACAGGCCGTGTATCGATCGGCTGCTCAAAGGTTTTGAAGAAGCGTTTCAAGGCCGCAGTCTCGCAGGGATTCCGGATGAACTGATCAATGCACTGGCGAAGAGCGGCGGCTCACTTGCACTGCGGTTCCGACAGGCGCAGCCGGATGCCGTTGCGGAGGCCGTGACAACAGTTCGCAACGCCGCCGCAGCGCCCGACGTCCGCCGCCAACTGATTGAAATCTGCGGCCAGATTCACACAGCCGATCTGCTGCCCATGCTGCTGGATCTTGTCAAGCATGAACAGAATCCCTCCGTGCTGGCCACGACATTCACCGCTCTGCAAAATTATGATGCCGCCGAGATTGCGAACGATGTGACGGTACGCTTCGCCGGATTGTCCGAAGAACCACAACTCGCCGCTGAAGCACTGCTGGTCAGTCGCACAGCCTGGTCAAAACAGCTGCTCAGCGCCATCGATGCGGGAACGATTGCCAGCGAAAAAATCAGCAACTCTGCACTGCGCAAAATGCTGCTGCACGGAGACGATGCCATCAACGCCGCCATTACAAAACACTGGGGAGCAATTGCCACCCTGTCGCCCGCTCAGGTGCAGGCGGAGACTTCTCGTCTGAACTCCGTCCTGTCCGCCGGTTCCGGCAATCCACGAACCGGCAAGCAGTTGTTCATGCAGAACTGCGGCCGCTGTCACTTGCTGTTCGATGAAGGCGGTCGCATCGGTCCGGACCTGACTCCATTCGCCCGCACCAATCTGGAGCGAATGTTGGTCAGCGTCGTCAACCCGAGCCTTGAGATCCGCGAAGGCTTTGAAAACTATGTGGTCGTGACGATCGATGGTCGAGTCCTCAACGGATTCCTCGCTGACAAAGACAACCAGATCGTAATTCTCCGCGGTGTCGACGGTCAGAACGTGATCGTCAGGAAGGACGACATTGAAGACATGCACGTGATTCCGCAGTCCGTTATGCCCGAGGGTGCCCTGAAGTTGTTTAGCGATCAACAGGTCCGCGACCTCTTCGCCTACCTGCGTTCGTCGCAGCCAGTGAATTACTGAAACTTGTGACACGCGGGATGCCGTGAATCGCGGTTTTGCTAGCCACGAAGAGGCACAAGAGGCACAAGAGGCACAAGAGGCACAAAAAAATCGCAGGGCGGCAATCGGCATGGGGGACTCGAAGCATCGACCTTGCATTCTGATCTGGAAATCACTCCACGATCATTGTTCGTTTTTGTGTATCTTGTGCCTCTTTGTGGCTAGAAAGAAAGTCGCAACCCTCGCAGTTTTGCTGGCCACGAAAAGACACAAGAGTCACAAAAAAATCGCAAGTTGCAGATTTCCGATGGTCACATCACGTATTTTCTGATGTAGAACTTTGGGGCTCCGAAATTGATCAGGAGGCCGTGACGAAATCGTGCTGCTTTCAGATATTCAATGTGGCAAACCACGAAGCTGTTACACGCTGCCAGCGAGAAAGCTGCCGCCTGCGTATCGCGGAATGTCCAGTGCGTACTTGACGGACTGCTTCACAGCTGGAGCTGGATCTTTTGGACTGCAAACCTTCAGGCCACTGAACGACAGGCGATCTGTCGAATCTTCTGTGAACAGGTTGACGCAGATGTTCAGCACTTCGCCCAGATTTGACTGAATGTTCTCCGCCACAATTCCGGCTTTGGTTGCATCGTTGGCGACACCGGCCGGAATCATCGACATTGCGGCACCCATCGAATTTGCCAGAGCTAGGTCGCAGATAAGCACTCTCTGAACAGAGTTCGCGTCATCAATATAACTGGCGACGACATGCGGTTTTGTCAGATCCGGGCCAGTCGCTGCGACTCGAGCTTCAACCTTGTCGCCCAGCAGACAATGCATCATTTTCTCAATATTTTTCAAATTCGGCAGTGGATTGCTGCACATGCTTCACCTCATGAAAATTGGTGGACAAGATGGGAATTAATGGGCAAGGACGGGAGTCAAAGCCGACTCGAAGGAGCTTGGAGTAAACGGCTTGACGATAAAAAATGCGGCACCCGCATCCTGGGCTTCCTTCTTAACTTCCGGACTGGATTCGGATGTGACGAAGCCAAACAGCGTCTGGTCCCCGCCTTCTCGGAGTTTCTTCAGAAAGTCAATGCCCTTCATTTCCGGCATGTTCCAGTCGGAGAGAATGGCCTGAGGCTTGTGGTCCGCGACCATGGCGAGGCCTTCGATGCCACTACTGGCTTCGACCGTTGTCAAATTATTGATTCCGGCCTGCTTCAGCGTTCTGATCACAATCATTCGCATGGCTTTGCTGTCATCGACGACAAGAACTTTCATGGTGATTTCCGATATATAGAGTGGTCAACGTAAGATTAATAAAAGTAGTTTGAGATTCGTGGTGATTCATGATCTCCGAGACGCAGCTATGCCGCTTGCAGTCGCTGCGATTCGCACTGGCAACTCCTGATGAATCTCAGGTAGCAACCGCAACACCTCGATCAAAGAGGCGTACGATGAACGGGTCGCCCTGACAGCGATTGAAAACGCTCAGGCCCGAGAAACTGCTGTCAAACGGTGCACATCCATTGGATTCACCCACACACGGCAAAGACAGACTGGATTCTCCTTCCACGATGCCCTTAAGATTTCCTCCGACCATGTTGACGATCTCGCCAACAGCGTCGCGAATCTCCGCTTCGGACAGTTCGTCTTCGCCCATTGCAAACATGTTGGAGGCAATTACGATGGCCGTCTTGCGGGGTGTCAGCACCTGCACCAGTGAATCCCGGCCGCCGGAGATGCGAATGATCGCCGACAAAGCGTCGGTGTCTTCACAGTTGAACTCTTCAGATCGCTCCATGTCAAGTCCAAGCATGCCCGAACAGACATCGTTGACAATCTGCTGCAGTATCTCTTCATCTATCGTCATGAGACCTTTGTCCTGAACTGCGACCAGCCTGAAAACAGACGGTCTTGCTTACTGGCATTTAAGGAAAACAATATCCAACGCAACAAGCGTCTTCGTGTTGTTGCTAAAGAGCCGGTCGTCAACACGCATGGACCTTTTGGTCCAATCAAAATTGCGTTCCTCCGCTGGCTGGTCAGATCATTGCCCTGCGAAGAAACATTACTTCATGTTTACATCGTGTGTGTCATCAACCTATCAAATTAATGTTCGTTATTAACAGTAACATGGGACTCATCGCGATCGCAAAACGCCGGTCTACTATTCCTGGGCAACGATCTGATATCTGTGAGATCAGCCCTCCGAGCACAAACATTACTCGTCGCATGTCGGTCGGAGCAGGCCGGACGGCTCGGATCGCTGTCGCCCCACCCGCTCGCCTAGCAGATCGGATTCCCAATCGCGACGCCGATCAGCTGCAGCTTTTCAATAAGGACTTCCGCAGTGAAAGGCTTCATCACGAATTCATCGACGCCAGCCATCAGAGCTCGCGCCATTTGGGCGGGTTCTGTTTCCGTCGTGACCATCACTGTGGCGATCCTTGGAACGCCTTTGTTCGCACGGAGCGTCTGCACAAAGGTCAGTCCATCCATGACTGGCATGTTCCAATCGACAAGGATCAGGTCCACGTTGTGGCTATGCTGAGCCAGTTGGTTGAGTCCGTCCTGCCCGTGTTCGGCTTCAATGACGCTGAACCCCAGCGGTTCAATAATACGTCTGAGAATTCGCCGCATCGCACGAGAGTCATCAATGATTAAAGCGAGCATAGGAATACCTGGTCGTAGAAAGTCTGAGATTTGAGATCTGAAAACTGAGATCTGAGAACTGAAAACTGAAAACTCATTTGAGTCGATAGAAAACACTGTTGTCGGATTGAATTCGTTCAAAGGCTGCGTCCAGTCCCATGGTGGTCTCTGCAGCCCCCAGAAACAGAACTCCCCGGGGAGCCATCACCTTGCGAATGTTTTCAAGGATCATGCGCTTTGTTTCGGGTGCAAAATAGATCAGCACGTTTCGCAGGAACACGATGTCCATACAAGGCAAAACCGGCCAGCGTTCGATCAGATTCAGCTTGGTGAATGTCGCCATGTTTCGAATTTCAGGACGCAGTTCCCACAGCATTCCCTGGCGTTGAAAGTTTTTCACGAGCAGTGCGGCAGGCAGCCCTCGGTTGACCTCGATCTGCGAGAATTTCGCCGCTTTGGCTTTGGCGAGTACTTCGTCTGATAGATCGGTGCCAACCAATTGCACTTTCCAGGATGCCAGTTCGGGGAAGTGCTCCCGAAGATGCATCGCCACGGAATAGATTTCCTGTCCTGTCGAGCAGGCTGCCGACCAGATGTTCAGCGACTTCCGAGCCGCATTCTTCGTGCGGATCTCGGGTAACAAAGTCTTTCGCAGAGCTTCAAACGGATGAAGATCGCGGAAGAAGCTGGTTTCGTTGGTTGTCATGGCTTCAACCAGCTGCGATTCCAGTCCCAGTTTGCGTTTGGCTTTGACGGCCTGGATCAGCTCATCAATGCTCGCAAATCCGTTCTGCTTTGCGACAGGAGCAAGGCGCGCTTCAATCAGATAGGTCTTGCTGATGTCCAGTTCAATTGCCGAACGTTGCCGGACGGTTGTGCAGACATACGAAATGGCTTCCGGTGTTAGTGTGGAAGTGGTCATGAGATCCTTTCAGGGGCAAGTGCTGTATGACGCGCAACGGCCACACGACGCAGCAGTTCATCCGGAATTGAATGAAGGGAAACAACTTTGCTTGCCAACCCGGCTTCTGCGACAGCTCGCGGCATTCCCCAGACAACTGAAGATGCTTCATCCTGTGCGATCACGGAACCGCCTGCCTGAACGATGGCTTCGGCCCCGCGTTTGCCATCCTGACCCATTCCTGTCAGGACGACGGCCTGAAGGCCGGGGCCAAACACTTTGGCCGCCGAGCGAAACAGGACATCCACGGCCGGGCGACACGAATTCTCTGGCGGTGCCTGATTCAGAACGGTCCTGATCGAAACTCCCTGTCGTTGAATCTCCAGATGAAAATCTCCTGGCGCGATGAGGACTTCACCTGTTCGAAGAGTTTCCCCGGCAGACGCCTCCCTGACTTCGAGTGCACATTCCTGATTCAGTCTGTTGGCCAGATGGCGCGTGAAAATAGGCGGCATGTGCTGCACGATGACAATCGGAACCGGAAAATCCGCTGGCAACCTTTTGATGACCGCCGTCAAAGCCTGAGGTCCTCCGGTGGATGACCCGATCACAAGCGCATTACACCGCTGCACGCGGTTGAGCGGCTGCACGGATGTTGGCTTCGACGTTGAAGATGCGGGTCTGGCAACAATCGTAGCCGGTATATTAAAAGGGCACAGCGACCTGATTTTTGGAATCAACTGGACTCTGACTGATTCCATTCCGGCCGCCACACTGCCGACGTTCGCTGGCTTCGCGACATAATCGGTCGCACCACGAGCAAGTGCCTCAATGGTTGCCCCGGCTCCCCGTTCAGTCAGCGTGCTGAACATGATCACCGGAAGCCTTGGATAGTCCTTGCGCAACAATGGCAGAGTCGCCAGTCCATCCAGCTCGGGCATCTCGATATCAAGCGTGACCAGATCCGGATTGACTTGCGGCAGCTTTTGCAGCGCAATGCGACCATTCGGCGCGGTGCCGACCACTTCGATTTCCGGATCCTTGGACAGGATGTCGGTGAGAAGGCGTCGGATCACGACGGAGTCATCAACGATGAGGACTCGAATTTTTCGCATGAGTGATTTTCCAGTTGTTGTCGTTCGGCGAGCGGCGTGTGTTAGCCCGCCGTTCAGTGTTCAGTGTTTGGTTTCAGTGTTTAGGGCTGGAAGCCCGGCACATCCTCTGCCGGTGGCGTGAGCCACCGGAAAACAGAAAAGACATCGACTCAGGCCTGAAGGGCCGAGACAGTCGCCATTGTGTCGGCCCTTCAGGCCGGAGATTCTTCATGCTCGCATACCGGTGGCTCACGCCACCGGCACTGGATATATCGACCCTCCGGGCCTGAAACTCGCAGCTTCAAAGGGCGTTGCTCTGGGCTTTTACATTGCAGGCCGTTGGCCCTGAACGCACCCTCCGACCCAATGGGTCGGAGGGCGAATTCAACTTCCTCTACGCACGTCCGCCGACAAGTTTTCGGCCATTGGACTTGCCTTTACCTCCGCTGTTGCCAGCCCGACGGGCGTCCTGGCTGATCTCTTCCAGCATTCGGAGTGCGGCATCTTCAGAGCTGTCTCCATTTCCCCTGCCAGCACCAAGTTCTTGGAGTTCAGTCGCCATTCTGGACATTTCACTCGCGGCTTGCTGACAGTTCGTAGCTCCTTGACTCGTGTTCTGAGCAGCCGTTGCCACCGATGTAATATTCTGTGCAATCTCGGATGTGCCCTTCGCAGCTTCTGCCACATTGCGACTCATCTCATTGGCCGTGGCAGTCTGTTCTTCAACAGCACTGGCGATCGTGTTGGAGATATCGTTGATCAGAGCGATGACTTCACCAATCTGACGGATGGAATCGACGGCACCCTGCGTATCGCCCTGAATCGCTTCAATCTTGCGACTGATGTCTTCTGTGGCTTTGGCAGTTTCCTTCGCCAGTTCTTTCACTTCGTTGGCAACAACCGCGAATCCCTTGCCAGCTTCACCTGCACGAGCGGCTTCGATCGTGGCATTGAGAGCCAGCAGATTTGTTTGCTCAGCGATTGATGTAATCACCTTGATGACCTTGCCGATTTCTAGGCTGCTGTCGCCCAGTTTTCCAATGGTCAGATTGGCAGCTGCTGCAGTAGTGACGGCTGCCTGCGACGCACGGGCAGCATCGCTGGCGTTCTTCGCAATTTCAGAGATTGCCGCGTTCATTTCCTGAACACCCGTGGCCACCGTCTGGACGTTCTTGCTGACCTGTTCAGACGCGGCAGAGACAACGCTGGCCTGAGCCGACGTTTCTTCTGCATTCGACGCCATTTGAGAACTGACCGCAGTGAGTTCCTCAGCCGACGACCCCAGTGTGGTCGCGTTCGCGTTGACCAGATCCAGAATCCGTGCCATTTCGTTTCGTGAATTCACCTGGCTGGTGATGTCGGTGGCGTATTTCACAACCTTAAACAATTTTCCGTTCTGGTCCATGATCGGGTTGTAGGAACCCTGAATCCAGATTTCTTTGCCGCCCTTGCAGATCCGCTTGAACTCACCGGCGACAAACTCGCCACGGTTTAGTCGAGCCCAGAACTCGCGGTACTCGCTGCTGTTGCGGTACGCGTCATCCACAAATCGACCGTGATGGCCGCCCTTAATTTCCTCCAGAGAATACCCCACCGCCGCCAGGAAATTTTCGTTCGCGGTAATCACTGTGCCGTCGAGCTTGAAGTCAATGACAGCCTGCGACTTGCTGATCGCAGCAATTTGACCCGAGTAGTCGGCGTTGACGAATTCCTGTTTGCGAATTTCACTTACGTCTTTCCATTCCAGTGCGTTGCCCACGTATTGACCAGCGACATCACGCTGCGCCGTGACGGTCAGGGCGAACGTGAGCGGGCCAACCTGAATATCGGTCTTGTAGGGCAGTCTGCTCGGATCCGAGAGCAGCATACGCTGATGTTGCGGATTCTTATGGAAGAGGTCGATGTTCATGCCCAGGATCTTCGAGAAATCTATGGATGGCCAATTTGCCCGAAACACTGTTGCATACTTCGAAATCATCTTTTCTGTCTGTTGGTTAATGTAGGTCACCACGAAATCACGATTGATGGTCATGAAAGCGGCTTCGGATTCATCGACAATCATTCGCAGGCTTTTTGCCTGATTCCGTTCATCGACCATCTTTGTGCTGTCAGTCGCGTACTTGACGACTTTAATCAGTTTGCCATTCGCGTCACTGATTGGATTATAGGAACACTGAATGAAGGCCGGTTTTCCGCCCTTGCCGACTCGACGGTACTCGCCGGAAATGTTTTCGCCGCGATTCAGACGAGCCCAGAACTCACGGTACTCAGTCGAGTTCTTCATGCTCTCTTCAACGAACATGCTGTGGTGTTTGCCCTTGATCTCGTCCAGCGAGTAACCAAGCGTCTTCAGGAAGTTGTCGTTCGCACTCACAATCGTGCCGTCCATTTGAAATTCGATCACACTCTGAGACTTGCTGATCGCTTGTATCCTGGCGTCCGCTTCAATCATCTGGCGACGCTGTTCGCCAACCTGGTTCCAGTCGACTTTCTGTGCATCTACTGCAGTACTGATCCCTTCCAGTGCCGTGTTCAGAGAGCTCCCCATGCGGCCGAGTTCATCGCCGCTTCGAACCGGCAGCCGAGTCGAAAGGTCGCCCTGGGCCAACGCTGCAATCGCCGCCGCCGTCTGCTGGACAGGCCTTGCGATCCCGACTGCGAGCCAGACTCCGATGACAGTCAGAACGACCGCCGCTGCAAGGGCGATGGCGCCAACAAAGTTGCGGATCGAAGTCGCGGCACTGACGTTCTGAGCAGAATCGCATCGCGTCAGCACGACCCAGCCGAAGCCTGGAAACGCTCCGTAACCTTTTTGCTGCGTATAGCCATTGATCAGAAGCACATTCTTCCGGGTATGCACTTCATTGACGAAGCCGGTTTGACCTTCTGAACCACGCTTGGCGGCTTGAAGTCCTTTTTCGACAAGATTGAGCTGCATAACCACTTTGGGATCTAGGTCCCGCAGAACCAGGCCGTTCCGGTCAAGAATCTGTACTTCCACGGCCAGTCCTGCGGCTTCATTTTCGGCTTCCAATGCTGCTGAGATTTCACCAACCGTTCGATCGAGTGAGGTGCGATTCGACCACACGCCAATGATCTTGCCTTCCGGATTGCGGATCGGCGCGGAGAAGTTCATCGTCAGGCCCGCGTTGTGGCAGATCTCGGCTGTTTCCCGGTCTTCCGTGACGTCGCTGACAAACGCCTTGCCAGACACAACCTGGCCGCTGACGCAGCTCTCAAACCACTCCTGCCCCCTGACGCTGCGCCCGACCAAGCCGGTTGTGTTGAGAGGTTTTCCGTCAAAACTGACCGTGTTGGCAGCAATGATCTTTCCTTCAGGATCGGCGACCATCATCAGGTCATAGCAGCCGTAAGCGACCATGTAGAAGTTGGCAGCCTGCGTCACGCTTTCAGGTGTGCCCTGAGCCATCGGATTGAAAGCAAACGCCTGCACGTCGCCGTATCGCTCAAACAGATTGCGGTCAATCTTGTCCGCCAGGTTGACTGACGCAGACGACATTCGCTGACCAGAGGAGTCGAGACACGCCTGATATGCGGTGTAATACGACAGCACTCCAACAATCGCCATCGGGACCAGGCCCAACACGAGGAAGGAGAGTAAGAGCTTCGTCTTCAGGCTCTTTGGTTGATACCATGAGGTTTTCGGAGCAGTCGGGGTCATAGTCATTGGAAGTCATTCCTGTGAGATTAAAAAAGGTTACGTCTGTTTTTTGTAAAAAGATCAGGCCTGCCACCAGGGCTGACTGGTCCATCTGGCGAGCGGCTGGGCGTCAGCCGCACCGTGTCGATTCTCTCAGGCGTTTCCACGGAGGGGCTGACGCCCACCCGCTCACCTGTTTTACGGCTTACTAACTGGCAAGTCGTCCGTTCTGCGCGGAACGTGAATCGCACTCTGCCAGGGCTCGCCCGGTGTCCAGCAGAAGAAGGAGTTGATCAGACAACTTGTAAGCTCCCTGGATCAGCCCTCGAACATTGGCTCGAACCGTCGAAGGTGGCGATTCGAACAATTCATCATTCACTTCGATCACATCACCGATGCGATCGACCAGCAGGCTGACGGCGTTGCTTCCGTCATGCACGATGACATTCATGGGCAGCTCCTGCGGATCACGCAGCGGCATGCCCAGCCAGCATCGAAGGTCGATCGCCGTGACGATTTGTCCTCGAAGATTGATCAGGCCGCGGATCGCGACCGGTGCGAGTGGCACACGAGTCATCTCCTGGTATCGAATGACTTCCTGAACCTGCTGCACGTTGATGCCCAGGAACAGGTCGTCCACATAGAAGGTGCAGAATTGATGTTTGGTGGTCATGGTAAGGAGTTTTCAGTAGTCAGTAGTCAGTAGTCAGTAGTCAGGTGGCTGGTCTCCGGACCGAGCCTTATTCGGATTTGAGATTTCAAATTTGAGATTTGAGATTTCCAATCTCTGCGGTCACCGGCGGCTAGCCCCGAGTCGCTCATCTTTCGTTCCATGCCTCGCCAGATTTCGCAGGTTCAGAACATCCGTCACTCGTTCCTGAATCACGGTTGTTCCCAGCAGGTTGTCATGCTCGCCACGCGTGGTCTTAAGCCGCAGTTCCGTTTCGACGATGTCAACGATCCGATTCACCGCGAAGCCACAGCTGTAGTCTTCTTCCGCGTAGACGATAATCTGCAGTTCCTCGGGATGAGATGAATCAGAGTCAGCGGCACCGAACACATTGGAAAGCCTGACGACTGGCAGAATCTCGCCTCGGTACTGAATGACTTCGCGTCCGTCGGTGTATTCAACCACCGAACCTGAGACTTTCTCGAGGCGCGCAACCATTGACGTCGGCAGCGCAAACCGCCGTGCGTCTCCCAGATCCACGACCAGAAGTGTTTGGGTCGGCTCGCCGGAATGAGATCCGTCCTTCCCGTTATTTGCATGCGGCTGATCTCGAACGTCCCCGGTCAGTCCGGCGGCAATGGCCAGCCCCATGACATCCAGAATGAGTGCTACACTGCCGTCGCCCATAATGGTGGTGCCCGCATATTCACCGATGCCCTTGAGCTGCCGGCTCAGCGGTTTAACGACGATTTCCGCAGTGTCATTCACCTTATCCACGACCAGCCCATACTGTCGATCATTCGCGCGAAGCACGACGATGTTGACGATTCGGTCTTCGAACGACTGCCTCATGTCTGCATTTGGAGGAACCACACCCAGCCGTTCAGAAAGATCAACCAGCGGCAGTAGTTTCCCTCGCAGCCGATACACAGGAGCACCGTGCACGTATTCGATGCTCTTCTTCACATGTTCGCCTTCCAGACGGACAAGTTCCAACAGGCTGACCTGAGGAATCGCATAGCGGTCGCTGGCCGTCGTCACAATCAGAGCGGGAATGATGGCCAGGGTCAGCGGAATCTTGATCCGCAGCGTCGTACCTTTTCCCATCGTGCTCTGAATGTCGAGCATTCCGCCGATTTTTTCGACGTTTGTCTTCACCACATCCATGCCGACACCGCGACCCGAGACGTTGGTGACTTTGGCAGCCGTCGAAAAACCGGGCAGAAGAATTAACTGAATCGATTCGCGATCTGACATTGCGGCAGCCTGTTCGACTGTAACCATGCCTTTTTCAACGGCTTTCTGCCGAACGCGATCCAGATTGATGCCGCCTCCGTCATCCGCAATCTCAATGATGACCTGTCCGCCTTCATGATAGGCTCGCAGCCACAATGTTCCCTCGGCGGATTTGCCGTTCTTCACGCGAACATCTGACGATTCAATGCCGTGATCGACTGAATTTCTCACGATATGGGTCAACGGATCTTTGATGGCTTCCAGAATCGTCTTGTCAAGTTCCGTATCCTCACCTTCCATCACAACCTGAATCTTCTTGCCGCAACTGATCGACAGATCGCGAACAACGCGCGGCAGTTTCGCCCACGCATTCTTAATCGGCTGCATGCGTGTCTTCATCACGCCGGCCTGCAGCTCGGTCGTAATCAGGTTCAGCCGTTGCGACGCAGCAGACATGGCGGCGTCTTCAATACTTCCGCTGAACTGCATGATCTGGTTTCGAGCAAGCACAAGCTCACCGACAAGATTCATCAATTTGTCGAGGAGCTGCACATCAATCCGCACGGACGAATCCGTGACGGAACCACTCTTGTCGCCACCTTCAGCGGAAGCGGACCCACCGTCTGCACCGGCGCGAGATTCTGTTATTGCCAGTGCCTTTTTCGGACTGACGGCATGATCGTCGTGAGCCGCTGCCTCAATGGCAACTGCAGCCGAATCAGCGAATGTCGTTTCGGAATGCGAATCGGCTTCCAGCTTCAGAGTCGCTTCGAAATGGTTCTCGATCTGCGTTTTGAGTTCAGAATGCGTTGAATTCGATGGCATTGAAGACGCGGGAGGCTTTGTTTTCGGTTTTGACTTCGCCCTTGCTCTCGGCTTCCCAACGGACTGAGCCGCCAGTTTGCAATCTGCCGGACTGCAGGTCACAGCCGCCTGGACTTCCAGGCTCAGTTCGCGAACGACTTGTTCCACATCGATCTCGATCTTCTGCGGTGCTGCCAACGCAGGAACGGCGGGTTTCGCGGCAGGCTCTCTGTTTTTGAGTCGTTCGAGCGTGGCAATCAGTCCTTCGTAAGTCTCATCGCCTTCGGTGCCAGCACTCTCAATCCGACTGAGTATGCTGCGAACCGCGTCCACCATCGCCAGCAGTGCCGTCGCGATCTCAGCATTCAGCCGCAGCGCACCGTCACGCAGCAGGACGAGCAGGTTCTCACCCACATGAGCGAGATGTTCCAGATTCGGGTAAGCAAGGAACCCCGATGTTCCCTTGATTGTATGAATCGTCCGAAAGACGCTTGATAGTCGGCTCTTGTCATCCGGTGCGTCTTCCAGCGCCATCAGATCCTTGTCGAGTTGATCAAGGCTCTCATAACTCTCAACCAAAAATTCTTTGACAATGTCATCGACCATTTCCATTGGATCTGCCTTTCGCTTCGCGCACATGGCGCGGCAGGGAAACGTTGAATTACTCCAATTGCTCCGCAGCACTGATCCCGTCATCGAAGTCCTTGTCGACTTCTTGCCTCATTATCTTTCCTATGTCTCCTATTGTCACCAGGCAGTATTGGTCGTATCGACTCTGACGCTGGAAGCATCTGACAGGGACCATCCCTTGTTTCAACTGTCAAATTCAACTTCCGAACGCGCTGAATTGCGGATGACGCCGTGCCCGTTC
>CANJQC010000063.1 GCA_947476295.1 Planctomycetaceae bacterium
CTGCGGCAGAAAAGCCTGAGGCAGAGACAATTTCTGCAGAGACTTCAGCATCGCCTGAAAAACTGAATATTGACATCTCTCAACTCGAAGCTGTTTTGGTCAACTTCGTCGTCGAGCAAACAGGCTATCCGGTGGAGATGGTTGAGCTGGACGCAGACCTTGAGGCTGATCTGGGTATCGACAGTATCAAAAAGGCACAGATGCTTGGCGAACTGGCCGAGCAGTTGAATGTGAAGATCAATATCAGCGAAGACATGTCGCTCGATGATTTTCCGACGCTGCGACACATCACAGAATTTCTCAGGAAAGCCGCGAACGAAACAGACGCCTCGGCCGCGATCGAGAAAACCGCAGTGGCCTCCCCGCCAGCATCGACAATTGTGCCGGAGACGCCGATTCGCACGACAACGACTACAACATCAAAACTTAACTCTGCCGATCTTCAGCAATTGCTGGTGAATTTTGTGGTAGAACAAACCGGCTATCCGCCCGAAATGGTGGAAATGGATGCCGACCTTGAGGCTGATCTTGGGATCGACAGTATTAAAAAGGCGCAGATGTTTGGTGAACTGGCCGAACAGCTGAATATTCAGATCAAGATCACGGAAGAGATGTCTCTGGATGATTTCCCGACTCTGCGTCACGTTCTCCAGGCCCTTGAATCTGCTGCTACTGACTCAGATGCGGCAGATCAGGTCGCGGCAACGGAAATTCCACTGTCGGCCAGGTCATTTTCGGCGGACTTAAAGCGTGAGGAACCACGACAGAAAGTGCCTTCAGATGCAATTCCTGTCCCTTCAGGTGCCACTCCTGTCGCGACCGTCACGGGCCCTGCCATGGCCGAACCGATTCGATCTTCTGTTTCTGCTGCGACAGTACAGGATGTCAGTGATTCGACAAAGCCGTCGGCGTCCAGTCTGACGCCTCAAGAGCTGGAAGCATTCCTTGTAAACTTTGTCGTCGAACAAACCGGTTACCCGCAGGAAATGGTGGAACTGGATGCGGACCTTGAAGCTGATCTTGGAATCGACAGCATTAAGAAGGCTCAGCTGTTCGGCGAACTTGCCGAAAATCTGGACGTGCAGATTCAGATCACGAACGATATGTCACTCGACGATTATCGGACACTGCGTGATGTTCTGAACCTTCTCGCGCAGGAAAAGAATTAGGCTGAACATTCTCACCTGTGGAATGCTCAGCTCCCTGCGATTCCGAGACACGCTGCGCGCCGGTTCATCGATTGGGTGATGGTGCGAGCGTCTTTGCTGAGACGCGGAGTCGGCGTTCCGATATTTTTACAGTAGAGGAAATCACATGAGTCGCTTTTCCGAAAAGCCAGTTGCCATTATCGGAATGGGTTGTCGCCTTCCGGGGGCAGACAATGTGGATGAGTTCTGGCAGTTGCTGATCGAAGGCCGAAGTGCGCTGGGAGAACTGCCGCCGGATCGCATGGATCGCGAACTGCAGTACTCGCCTCAAAAGGGAAATCGTACGCGATCATATTCCTGCCTGGGAGGTGTGGCTCAGGAACAGCAGTTTCCGCAGATCGATTGTCCGGTTTCACAATCGCTCATCGACCAGTCTCATTCAGCACACATTACGCTGTGCACCGTCGCGGCGTCGGCCTGCCGGGATGCAGGACTCAATCCCTATGCTTTGCCAAATCGTAATGTCGGGGTTTACGTTGGGCACACGCCACCCAGCGCCCACATTGGGCAGGTTGTTTACGCCCGCATGATCGCGCAGACAGCGGAGTATCTCCGGGAGATTCGGGATCTGGATCAGTTGCCGCCAGGTGAAAAGGATGCCATCATCCGGGAGATCGTGCACTCTGTGCGCAAGGACTACAAGGCTGGAGATCCGCTGACCAGGATGCGATCCTATGCGAATCATGCCCCGGGTTTGATTTCGCAGGCGTTTGGCCTGGATGGACCTTCAATCGCTTTCGACGCAGCATGTGCTTCCTCGTTTCGAGCGCTGGGGCACGGCATTCGCGCTTTGCAGCGAGGTGCCGTTGACATGGCGCTCATTGGCGGTGCATCGTATGTCCACGGCGACACACTCGTTGTTTTTTCACAGGCTCAGACCTTAAGCACAGTTGGCTCAATGCCCTTCGACGAGAAGGCAGCAGGGTTAGTCGCTGCAGGCGGATACGTCGTGCTGGCGTTGAAAACGCTGGAGCGGGCGATGGCCGACGGCGACAGCATTCAGGCGGTCATCTGCGGTCTGGGAGTGTCTTCGGACGGCAAAGGAAAAAGTCTGTGGGCACCCCGACAGGAGGGGCAGATCGAAGCCATCTCGCGAGCCTATGGTCACGGAATCGAATTTCGAGATCTGCAGTATCTGGAGATGCATGCAACCTCAACGCAGGTCGGCGACGCGACCGAACTGGCAGCCATGGCAAAGTCCGCTCATGGACAATTTCCACCGCATACGAAGATTCCGATTGGCAGTGTGAAGGCGAATATTGGTCATACTCTCGAGACAGCAGGGATTGCCAGTCTGCTGAAGACTGTTCTGGCGATGAAACACGGGAAAATCCCACCGCAGATCAATGTGCAGCAGCTCAACAGCACCGTGAATTGGGAGGAGCTCCCCTTCTTTGTTCCGACACAGGCGCTGGAATGGAAACGTCCTGCCCCGAATATACCTCGCATGGCGGCCGTCAATGCATTCGGGATTGGCGGGCTGAATGTCCATATTGCCCTGCGTGAACATCTAGCCGTGGCATCCTCCACACATCCCGTCAGCTCGCCTCCAGTGAAGCAACTGATGGCCGCAACGGACGACAATCTGAATGACGAAGGAGCACTGGCGATCGTTGGAATGGGAGCAATCTATCCAGGCGCACGGACGATCGATCATTTATGGGACGTGTTTCGTGAAGGACGCGACCAAAAATCTGAAGTTGCTCCGCAACGCTGGGGAAAAAATCTGGCGTACGAGGCTGCGTCGCATGAACTGTGGAAAGTACCGACCGCAACAGGCGGTTTCATCAATGACTATGAATACGACTGGAAGCGTCACAAAGTACCTCCAAAACAGATCGCCAGTGCCGACCCGTTGCAGTTCATGTTACTGGATGCTGCGGATCAGGCCCTGAAAGATTCCGGCTATGATGCTAAGCCATTCGATCGAAACCGGACCGGCGTCATTGTCGGGATTGTGTTCGGAGGCGAATTCGCCGACCAGCTGCAGGCCGGCCTGCGCTTAACGGATTTTCAGAAACGGTTGTCAGAGGCGCTGCAGAATCGCGGCGTGGCCAGAGAAAAGATCAATCAGATCTGCGCAGAATATGAAAACATCCTGTTACAGCACATGCCAGCGCTCATTGATGAAACCGGCAGCTTTACGGCCAGTACGCTGGCATCACGAATTACAAAGACGTTCAACCTGATGGGCGGAGCAGTCGCACTGGACGCTGGCGACTGCTCGTCCTTGTCCGCGATTGAGTGTTGTGCAGACGTCCTGCTGGCTGGCGACTGCGATATGATGATTTGTGCGTCCGGACAGCGCGCGATGGGAATTCCCACATTCGAAGGCCTGAAGCAACACGAACTGCTGTCGGTCGGCGAACCGCACGCTCCATTTGATTCGCGCGCGACGGGATCAGTCCCTGGAGAAGGCGTCGGCGCGGTCATTCTGAAGCGTCTCGCCGATGCACAACGTGACGGAGACAGGATTCATGGCATCATTCGCGGACTTGGCGTCGCTCGTTCAGATTCACGGCGTGAGGCGCTGCGTAATGCCTTGAGTCGCGGACTGCATTCTGCCGGACTGACCCCGCAGGATATTGCATTTATTGAAGCTGGCTCAAGCGGTGTACCGGATCGGGACAGAGATGAAATTCTGGCGATCGCTGACGTCTATGGAGCCGAATCCCGTCCGGAACCGATGCCGATCGGAAGCGTCGCCGGCCAGATGGGAAACATCGGCGGTGGCTCCGGGATGGCCTCACTCATCAAAGCCGTCTCGCAACTTAATCATGTCGAAATGTCCGCATCCGTGGGGCTTGAGTCACCGATTTCAGAACTGGGAGATAACGCAAAGACTGTGCGCCCGTGCAGCGCACCCAGCCGAATTCCACCAGTGCATGCCGACGGAAGATTGTTTGCAGGCATCACTTCGTACGCAAACCATCATGTCGCATATCATTTGATTGTGGAAGGGGCGACACGCGTCCCGATGCCGACCCCATCGGCAAAGCGCCCGTCACTGATTGCCAGGCCCGCTGCCCAGCCGTGCGATCTACGGTCGCCTGCGGCCTCGCCGGGTTCGCCGCGTGTGTCGTCAGCGTGGCAGCCTGAATCTTCGCGCTGGAGAATTGTCCGGTGGAGTGGGAATTCGCTTTCTGAGCTCCAGCAGCAAGCCACGGCTTCAGCAGTGAATCCGACATTTGCGTTTGAGGCTGCCATCAACTCCTGTTACGACGTGAAACAGCGATATCGCCTTGCAATCGTGGCCGAGAATGCAGAAACGCTGAGCACAAAGCTTACGCTTGCCGCAAAGCAGCTGGCAAACTCAGGTGCTCAGGCCGTGCTGGCTGAGAAGGGGATTTTTGTCGGAAAAATCTCGGAAGTGAAGCCGCTGGTGGCTTTCCTGTTTCCGGGTCAGGGGTCTCAGTATGAAGGCATGCTGAAGTCACTGACGGATGAGTGTCCGGCAGCGGCAGCAACGTTGCGGGAAATCGACAGCATCCTGGCGCGACTTCAGTTGCCATCGTTCGCTGATTTGGCATGGAATGTGAGCAATGAACTGGGCGACGATGTCTGGAAAACACAGCTTTCGCTGCTGATCGCGGATACGATTGTCTATTCCGCTGTAATTTCTGCAGGAATACGCGCTGATCGTGTGGCAGGGCACAGCTTTGGCGAACTCGCCGCATTGGTTGCCGCTGGCAGCTGGACGTTTGAAGACGCACTTATTGCCACAAGTGGCCGCTGCGAGGCGATCGACGCCTGCAGAAATGCCAATGGTCTCCTGGTCTCGACGAATGCCGGAGCGTCAATCGCAGAGAACATCTGCAGAGAAAATCCGGGGCAGGTCTCTGTTTCTCACTTCAACGCGCCGGAGCAAACCGTCATCGGCGGTGAAGCGTCCGCGATTCAGCAGGTCGCGGAGGCACTGAAGGCACAGGGCTTCCTTGCGAAGATTCTCAACGTTCCGGCAGCATTCCACACGCCCTTGATGGAAGAAGTCAAAATCCCGTTTGGGAGGTTTCTGAAGGACATTCCGCTGAGTCCGCCATCGATCCCGCTGTTGAGCAGCGTGACAAATCGCTACGTGGCAGATCCTGTGGACATTCGGGATAACCTTGTCCTGCAAATGACCAGACCGGTCAACTATGTGGACCTCGCGACAAGATTGGCAGATGAAGGAATTGCCGCAATGGTCGAAGTCGGCCCGCGTCAGGTGCTGACCGGGCTGCATCGCCAGATTCTGAATGGCCGAACAATTGCGATTGTCGGCTGCGATCATCCCAAACGAAATGGAATGGAGCAACTGCTCTACGTCAGAGTCTGTCTGGAAGTTATTGGAGCCACTGATGTGTGGCCTGAAAAAACTCTTCCACAAATATTCGCCAACGCCGCACCTGCGATTGAGCTGCCTTTGAATGATCAGGCGGCAATGGGACAGACAGAGCCAGTCGCGGTGAACATTAATCGAAGCAATCCGGAGACAAGCCTTGCTGCGAGCGACAGGCAGATCGTTGATCACTTTGCACCGTCAGCAATGACGATGACCGGAACTTCTTTTGAGATGGGCCAACAACACGGTGTAGCCTATGCAAAATCGATTCGAACGGTGCTGCGTCGCTGTGCGGATCTTGCCGGATCGGCGTGGGATGAACTCGCCAAGATTGACGACGCTGTCGCTCAGGCGGAACACTACTTTGGCGCTGCAGGACTGGAGGAAATTCGTGGAATTGCTGACGGTGCGGGCGTTGCCGTTGGCGGCCTCATTGCACTCAACCTGAGGTTGTATCTCAACGCTTGTGCCGGAGGACTGCATTTCGCTGTGTCCACTCAGGCGAATCCCGCTGGTGAAATGCTGCATGCCATGAATGAAGATCTGGCACGTGGCCTGAAGTTGAAAGATTGTCTTGTACGCAGCATTCAACTCCGGCGTCCTGTCACCGGAATTGCTCACATGACATTCGGTATCGCAGGACAAATTGGAACTCTCAGCGGCATCAATGCGCATGGACTTACTGTCAGCACAGCATCATTGGTGGATGTCGCACCGGAAAATATTCAGACGTCCGGACTACTCATTACCGTCGTCATCAGAAACATCCTTGAGCAGACGACCGATCTGGATTCTGCTGTGGCCCTGCTGCGATCATCACGGCTCACCGGCGCGTGGACGTTGTGTCTCAGCCATCAGGCAACAGATCGAGTGTGTTTTGTCGAGTTTGATGGCCAAGGAATGCGTGTTCAGCCACAATTGCAGCGGGCCATGGCTGCAAACCATCAGCAGTTAATGAACCACACGCGTCAATCATTTACGGGAAATGCACCTGCTCATTCGAGCAACCGATTGAATCGACTCCGGGAATTGCTGGACGCCACCGCAACTGCCGGAATGACTGTGGATAAGGCAAAGACAGTACTTCGAGATCGATTTGATCAGTCAGCGCCAAGTGAGGCTGAGTTGCCAGGCCTGCATACCATTCAGCGGATCGATACGCAGATCAGCCTCGTGATGCAGCCTGCAGAGGCGGCTGTGTGGGTGACTGGCGGACCGACTTCCAACGGCTTCCAGAATCAATTCACAAGGATCAGTCTGCAGAATCTGCTGCTTCAGTCTCCTGCTGAACCCGCTGTTGTACATGCACCATCAGCACCCTCAGGAAAGAATCGTGCCGGTGTGAACAGTGAAATCCAACAAAAACAATTGTCGGAGGACTTTGCAAATGCAGCGGATCCTGTCCTGCCAGACGGAACAGTCGGTGTCTGCAGCCGATTTGTGATGCGAATGGTTCGGCAACCACTGGCGGCGGGCGAAAATAAGTCATTGGGGCCAGTCGGCAATGTCGTCATTCTTGGACAAAACAGGGCTGGTCAGGCATTACGTGACAAGCTCACTTCGCAGGGAGTCACAGCCTTTCTGCTGCCAGTGAATGAAGATCCGAGTGTCACAATCGCAGCCCTCGAAAATCTCTGGAAATCCGCCCCAGCTCCACATTTGTTCCTGATGACCGCCATGGATGAACAGGCACAGACAGCGCTTGAGTCCGAAGTTTGGCGATCCCGTACGTCTCAGGGCGTAATGCTGCCGTATCTGGTTTGCCAGAGATGGTTTCAACTGATGTCAGGAGCACGCCTTCTGAGTCAGGGATCATTGATTGCAGCCACATCAATGGGGGGTGACTTCGGATTTTCGGGCAACATTCGCGGGGTCGAAGGTGGTGCATTGACAGGGTTGGTCAAGGGCGTGCATCTGGAACTGGAGATGGGCCACCACGAAACACAATTTCATGCCAGAATTGTGGACAGTGCGAACTCCACATCGCCAAAGGAACTCGCCCGATACCTTTGTCGGGAACTTGCCGTGCGTGATGACGAAATCGAAGTCGGCTACATGAATGGAATGCGGTATGTGGTGCGGCCGGTGGTTGAAACTGTCGGAAAATTAACGTCGAGGAAAATCTCTCCAGGTGCAAACGTCCTCATTACCGGCGGGGCTCGAGGTATCACGGCCGTTGTGGCGCGGGAACTTGGATTGCAGTTTGGCGCAAGACTGCAGTTGATCGGGTCATCACCGATTCCCGAAATTCCGGATGCGTTCCGTAACTCCTCCGAAGAACTGCGGCGCGAACTGAAAGCGATTGTCATGAAGGAGGCGCTGGCAGACGGCAGGAAGCCAATCGAGGCATGGGAACACTACGAGAAGGCGTTGGAACTTGACCGAACTCTCCGCGATTTCTCCGATGCCGGTATTCACGCCACATATCACGCCTGTGATATCAGCGATCGAGCCGCACTGTCGTGTCTGCTGGAGACCATCCGATCCACTGACGGTCCGATCCAGGGCGTCATTCACGGCGCCGGTTTTGAACGGGCTACTCGATTCGACAAAAAGAAACCTGAACTTGTGGCGCGCACCGTAGCGGTTAAAGTTGATGGTGCCGCCAATCTGATGGCACTGACTCTCAATGATCCGGTGGAATTCTTTGCGGCATTCGGGTCTGTGAGTGGACGATTTGGCGGAGTCGGACAGACAGACTATTGTGTCGCCAATGATATGCTGGCCAAGTTAGTTGACTGGTATCGTCAGACACGTCCGGGAACAGTTGCCTCCACATTTCATTGGCATGCGTGGGACGATGTGGGTATGGCTATGCGGCCTGAATCGAAGCATATCCGCAAAATGCATGACATTCGGTTCATGCCATCGCGTGAAGGAACAATGCATCTGGTCGGAGAACTGCGAGCCGGCTTGCCGGAAGGTGAGATTCTGGTTACAGAACTGAAAACGTGTCGGGATCGATATACCCGCATCGCGCCAGCAACCGAAGGAGCGACATCAACGACGCCGGCAAAACTTCCGTTGATTGATGCGGTCATCTCGAAAATCCCCGGGAAAGAATTACTTGCGGAGTTGATACTCGATCCGTGCCAGGATGTATTCCTGAAACAGCACCTGTTCAAAGGCAAGCCATTGCTGCCTGTTGTGGTCGCAATCGAAGCACTTGTCGAAGCCGCAATTGAGCTCACTGGAAAATATGGCAAAGTTGCAGCTCTGCACAACATTGAGATTGTCAACGGTCTGCGATTCACCACAGACGAACCACAAACTGCACACGTGCGGGCAGTTGCTGATGGCAATCAGGTTCGCTGCGAATTGATGTGTGACTTCCGCAATCGTCGTGGCATTGTACTTCAGCCCAACCGCCCCTATCTGCGAGCTGATGTTGTCTTTATGGAGACGCCCCCCAAACTGGCTTCCTGTACGACTCCATCGGTCTCAGAATGGCATGATGTCTGGTATCCGGAAGAAGACGTCGTCATTTACCATGGACCGGTGTTCCGGAATCTGCGTCAGATCACCGTGGATGAACGCAGTGATGGCTGGGCGCGGCTGGTGGCTCCCTCACCGGACAACGTTGCCGGGGTTCGAGGCGGGGCGGGCTGGTGCGTGCCGTCAGCACTTCTGGATGGCTGCTTTTTCGCGTGTGGTGCTTTCCTTTGGTTTCTGCTCGAAGGTGTGGTTGCGATCCCGGCCGGGATCGGTGAAATCCGATTCGGTCGCCAGGCACGGGTTGGGGAGCAATGTCTGGCCCATATCCGATTTCGCGATCGCAAAGATGACCAGGGGATATTTGACGTTGATTTGTATGGCGAAGACGGAGAGGCCATCCTGCAGGTAGAAGGATATCGAAACATGATTGTGGCGCAGGCGATTTCAAATGTCCGTTGAGCAAACTGCCGTTCGATACGCATCATTCGCAGCGTTAAGGGCAACAGGTATCGACAATGCGTTGCCATGGCTGCGCGGTACAAATGAGCGTGCGGAACTGGAACGTCTGACTGCGGAATCACGCCAGCAGAACTGGAAGTGGGGCCGCATTCTCAGCAGGCTGCTTTTGCGGGATCACGGCGTGGTTCGCGAGTCTTCGAGCGAGCAGTTGGAAATCCTGTCCATCAACGCATTCGGGCAGAATGATCGCCCTGCTGTCTACATTGATGGAGTGCTGCAGGCAGTGTCGCTCTCAATTTCTCATTCTGACCGTGGCCTTCTGGTCGCGCTTAGCGCTGCGACGAGAGTTGGTGTTGATCTGGTAGACCTTGAACAGGAGCCGTTTGGTTCACTTTGGGTCTGGATGACGAATTCAGAGCGAGCCTGGATGAACCGAAACGATTTGCGGCAACAGGCCACGGTCTGGGCCGTGAAGGAGGCTGTGTATAAGGCACTGAACGAGGGTGAGTCATTCTCGCCGCTCAGTGTTGCGGTGGTGCGGGAAGTACACGGTCGATACTCGTGCTTTTACAAAGACAGGGATATGAGGTCGATTTGTCAAATACACATCCGTGAATTGGACAGCCACCTTGCCGCCGTCGTTGAATACGGAATTCCATTAGACAACGCAGATCGAGAGATGCGTCAGAAACTCGATGTCGATACTGCTTATTGAACGGCGAATTGATGTGGACGCCGTTGTTTCCTGTCCTCAAACAAAGATTTGATAAAAACGCCGATGAGTTTGCTGGAAGTCAATCGATTAAAGAAGTCCTTTGGCACGCATCTGGCGGTCGATGAAGTCAGCTTCACTGTCGGAAATGGCGAAATTCTCGGACTGCTGGGGCCGAACGGTGCCGGAAAGTCCACGACGATCATGATGCTGGCCGGACTCATTGAACCCGATTCAGGCAACATTGTGCTGGACGGTCACACACTGAGTCATTCGGATCGAAAGTCGCGTCAGCAAATGGGAATTGTTCCTCAGGATCTGGCCATCTACCCCAATCTGACGGCCCGTGAAAACCTTCGTTTTTTTGGCGGACTCTATGGACTCACCGGCTCTGACCTGCGAAGCCGCATTACCGAAGTGTTGTCACAAACAGGCCTGGCAGATCGGCAGAACGACCTGACGTGTGAATATTCCGGCGGCATGAAACGCAGGTTGAATTTCGGCGTCGCATTGTTACACCGTCCCCGACTGTTGATTCTGGATGAGCCAACGGTCGGTGTCGATCCGCAATCACGGGCGCATCTGCTGGATTGTGTGAGGCAACTTGCCAGCGGGGGAATGTCCGTCATCTACTGCAGCCACTACATGGAAGAAGTTCAGGAATTATGTGATCGCGTTGCCATTGTGGATCGTGGTCAGTTGCTGGCATGTGATCGCATTGATCGACTGCTTGGGGAACTGGGCTCGACGCTGCGGCTACATCTGGTTGATGCCTCCGGAGAACTGCGTGCCAGCCTGACAGGCATTCCGGGAGTCACTTTTCAGCAGTGCGAGGATCGCGTAATTGCATCAATGGCGAGACGCAATCCGGATGAGAATCAAACTCTGCTTAACACGTTGACAGCTGCATTGCAGGCTGTTCGGGACGCTGGCGGGCAACTGACGACTGTTGAGTCGGACGAACCAGACCTTGAACGACTCTTCCTGCAAATGACCGGCTCACGGCTGCGAGAATAACGATGCGATTCTGGAACATTGTACAAAAGGATGTCATCCTGCTGGTTCGTGACAGCCGCGCGCTGTTCGTCCTGGTCATATTTCCACTCGTGTTCATCACGATCATCGGCTTGACAACCGGTAAGCTGCTGGGGTGGAAGAATGAGAATCAAATTTTGAAAATCGGTGTCATCGACAGGACGAATTACGCCACGTTGGAGGACGAAACCGATCGTCGCAGAGCGCGCAACATGGCCATGAAGATGGTGAACGGAGTCCGCAGTGGAAAAAACCAGCGCGGCGAAATGCTGGATTCCAACTGCAAATTTCAGGAGTCACTGGAGAATGGCAATCTGGATGCAGTGCTGGAGATTGGACCGGAGTTCTACGGTATTTATCAGACGCTGGAACCTGAAGACGCGTCTTCCAGTCGTTCCGGAGTTCTGAAGAAGGGACTTGTCGGACTGGGAATGACATTACATTCAAATCTGCCAAAGTCTTCCGGCACACGTTCGGTCATTGAACAATTATTATTTGATCAGGCACTCAAAACCGTGTTGCCTTATGTGTTGTGTGACAAGTTTCACACGTCGAACGTGATGGTGAATGTCCAGATTCAGCGAAAACTGAATTGCCAGCAGTTGCGAACGGAAGTCGTAGAACTCCTTCCTCCCTCGGAAGAAACCGCTGATTCCTCCGGTGGCGACGACATGCTGTACACTGTTCTGATTCCTTCCTACACCGTGATGTTCGTGTTCTTCCTGATCAACATCATGGCACGTTCGTTCTTACAGGAGCGCGACCTCGGCACACTGCGCAGACTGCGATTTGCACCGATTTCCGATCCCGGACTTGTCGCCGGAAAAACTCTTCCCTTCCTGTTCATTTCCCTCGTCCAGACAGGATTGTTGTTTGTGAGCGGCAAGTTGCTTTTTGGAATGATCTGGGGGCCTGTGCCCTGGATGCTGATTCCTGTTATCTGTGCCACATCGCTGTCTGCAACTTCCCTTGGATTACTTGTCGCTACGATCGTGCGCAGTGACTCGCAGGTATCGGCCTACGCGAACATCATTGTTATCTCGATGGCAGGGTTCAGTGGTTGCTTCATGCCGCGTACATGGTTACCCGGGCCCATGCAGACCGGAAGTTTGATCTTTCCACATGCGTGGGCGCTGATGGCGTATGAACAGTTGCTGGTCAAAGCGGTTCCTGATCTTGGTCTTGTATGGCAGTACTGCGGCGTACTCCTGCTCTTCTCCGCTGTCTGCTTTGCGGCCGGGTGCTGGCGGTTTCGGCATAATGGCTAGGGAACCCCTAAAACTACCGGCGAGGCGGGTTCAGGGTGGCAACGTGGAATCCCTGTGTCCAAAGAATGACGGTCCCATCTTCTGCCAGAAGCCAGATATCCCAGGTGAGTCGGCGACCATTGCGGCCGCGAAAAATGACTCTGGCCAGACATTTCTCACCGGCGGCCGGCAATCGACCAAAGTCAATCTGGTCAATCACATGTGGCAACTGTCGCGTTCCCAGGTGGTGCGTGGCGAACAGGTCGCACAAAAACAGACAGCCATCCAGCAACGCAGCCGGGGTGTGCCAGCGTGATCCGGGCCGTGGACCTCCCAGTTCAGAAACTGGCGGGGCGATCATCCGCCCCCAGGAACCGTGCGCGTCGTGGTGGACAGATTTCAGAGTTCTCAGTTGTGGACCGTAAAACACAGTGCCACTTTCCGCAGCTCCCATGTCATGCCAGTCATTCGGATACGGTACCGCTGTCCAGGCATTCGATTCTGGCGGAGTACCGATATTCGGGGGCAAAATCTGCTGTAGATCATCCGCCATATTCAGTACGCAGGTTTGATACAAACGGAATGGATCAATCAACAGACCCTGCTTCTCAAAGAAGTCTCCCGTCAGCTGACACGTCAATTCCTGTTGAGTGCCGGTAAGTAGTATCCGCGCATGATGAAGGCGAGGGCTGGCCATGCGAAATCCGTTCTGGATTTGCAGATTGCGGAGCCGGCTGACGAACCGGCCGCCGCTCCAGATGAACGCAGCCTGCACACAGGTTTCAATGCCAACGACGGCTGGCAACAGCGGAACTCCGTCGTTCAGATGTCCATTGAGAAACGGATCGGTTTCCGGGGCAAAACGAACTTCAGCAATGCCCTGCTGTCCGATTCCCGAAAAAACATGATCGATTAATGGGGATCCAGAGATCAGATCCGTTAACTTCTCTCGCTGCTGACATTCGGTCTCGGAGGGCATCAGGCTGTTCAGAGAATCGCTGGAACTGATGTCCGGCCAGATCAAAATTTCTGTGTCTGCGCAGTCGGTGGCCAATTCTGCCATGACATGTGCCGTCGCTTCTTCCATCGCTGTCAAATGTGCACGCGAGCCAGCATCGGGATCCTGATTCACTTCACTGGTGATGACATCATTTTCAGCCCATGCCGGGCACAGGATTGTGACGGCACGGAATCCGGCCCGTCGTTCTGCCGCCACTCGCTGCAAAGTCAGAGTCAGCATTTCGTCGCCGAGCGCGAGTGCAGTCTGCTGTGCCGAACCAAACCTTCCCGCAGCCGACGACGTACAGATAAAATGGGAAAGTGGATCGCTGGCGGTTAGTTTCAGGAGGGCATCGGTGCATTCAACCCTGAGTCGCAACAGGTCAGAGACGGTCCGGGGATCAGTCTTCAAAAACTGTCCCGCCAGTGTCAATTCTGCCCCGTGAAGAATGCCCTCAATTTTACCGTCCTGCCGACGTATCGTTGTCAGCACTTTTTCCAGTTGAGTCCTGTCACAGATATCACACTGGTGGCAGGTATACTGAATCCCGGCGTTGGTCAGTGCGACCAGTGTCCTGTCCGGAGGCAAATCTGCATCAATCAGGTGGAGTCGCAACCCATGCTGTCGCCCCAACTGCAGGGCTAGAGATGCGATATGACTACGACACACGCCCGTGACAATCCATGTTGTGCCACGACGAATGTTCCGCTGCGGAAGCTCTGAGACCGGCTGGAAAGTCGGTCTGGTCGTATATCTTTTTCCACGAACCGATGCCGTCTCGATGAGGGCGGTATCGGTTGCCAGCTCGCGGCAAACGGCGGCAGCGATCATTTTCGGCGGTTCATTTTCTGGCGCATCGATCACTCGGATTCGCAGCACACCTTCGGTTTCGCGGCTTAATGATTTCAACAACCCTGCCATTCCACCACGATACGGTGACGCAAACAGACCACGGCATCCCCCGTCGCCCCCGAATAAGCTAACTGCTGCAAGAGACGCCCGGTCGATGAGTTTTGCTTCACAAACATGCTGATACCATCGCTGGCAGATGCAAAATCCTGTGACGGCTGCTTCATAGGGTCTGCTGCCCGGTGAGCTCAGGTCACCGTTCTCTTCATCGCAGGCGATCATCAGGAACAGATGTGGCGCTGGAGCATGTGCCCAGATGTCGTCTAACTCCTGCAGTAAACTATCGGTGCTGGCGAAGTCTGTCAGCTGATGGACGGAAATCTGCAGGCTCTGCAATTTTTCTTTCAGCGCCGCCGCTGCCGCGTTATGGCCAAGGATCAGTGCCGCACCGGAAAACACACTGACCGGTGAAACAGACGTCGGTGATGTTGCTTCCACGGAGCGAAAGACGTACCTCCGCATCGTCCGCGATTGTGAAGAATTCGTCGATGCATCGTGCGGTTTAACCGCTGAGTGTGGCCCAACGGCATCTGCAGATTCAGCTGCAGGCTGCAGCATGGATGCTGATGGAGTCCGCATCGTCCATTCAATCAACTGTTCCAGGCACGCGAAGTCTGTTGGAGCATTTTCCTTTCGTGTGGGCAGATCGGGGAATTCCCGGAACATTAAGTCCAAAAGGTATTGCCGGGCAGCTTTATTGAGGCCGAGATCACCTCTGAGGTCTGAGTTCAGCAGGATCAGGTCTGATGGATAGCCGGTCAGATCGATCACCGCCTGGACCAGTCGCTGGACCAGCCGACGCCGATCCGGAGACTTCAACGTCGGCCCAACGCTGCTGGCTGCGTTTTCTGCTGGAGCCGCCAGATCCATGGTCACGGCGGGTGCTGCCACAGGAACGATGCTCTGGTCAGAGTCGCTCCGTGGTGGTGGTGTGCCTGGCGATGTGTGAGACTGTGACTTTAATGGTATCGACAATTCCCAGGCAATGTCAGCTGGCAATACAGATCTGATGGTATCGCCTGCACACTGAGCGTCACTCAATCGCTTCAGGATGATGGCGGCCGCGCCTGTCCCGAGAGCGCATCCTGCCGGGCCTTTTCCGGCCGCCAGCATCTGCTGGAAAGACACATCTGTCATGCGTTGTCCCACCGCACAGAGGACCATGTCGCAGGTTCCGCTGTGCAGGAGGTCAACGGCTGTGAGCAATGCTGCCTGTGCGGAGTATGCGCCGCCCTCCACTGTCAGTGCACCACCCATCAGATCCAGATGCTTTGCGATCATCGATGACAGAGTACTGCTGGAAAGACTCCCTGTGACATCCAGACTGGCTGGTTTCCGGGTCAGCAATGTGTTCCTGAAGGAATCTATGACTTCGGCAATTTCAACGTCAGCCACGTTTTCGCGTTGCAGCACACTGGCAATCGCTTCGCGGATCTCGGGCATTCGAACACCGACAAGGGCGTCGCACGAAAAATCACTCGTGAAGTACGTGCCCACAACCGTGCCGACACGCGAACGATCAAAATCCCGTGTGGAATAGTTGCCATCTGCAAGTGCATCAACAGCAGCATCCAGCAGCATATATTGTAATGGATTGGCATTGGCAATCTGGCGAGGAGGAATGCGGTGCTTCCTCCAGTCGAAGACATAATCGTCCGCAGTGGCACTGGATGGTGTCGGCTGTTGACGTGCATTTGATACAGCAACACCGGCGAGCTGAAGAAACTCCCGAACCAGGCTGGAATTGGTGAGCGGCTGTCCAATTCCGATGACAGCAATCTGTTCAAGAGCGAGCCTGTTTTCGGGCAGCGGCAGTGAAATCAAACTGGAGTCTGAAAAACCACTGGTAATCGGCGCTGATTCCTGATCGATAACCATATGAACATTGAGGCCGCCGATTCCAAAAGCGTCAATACCGGCTCTGCGTGGATGCCCGTCCCCAGGGGCAGGCCAGGGCAATGGTTCCGTGGTGACTCGAAATGGGATCTGATCCCAGTGAATTTGCTGATTGAGCGGCCTGCCATGCATCGCCGGAGGAATCGTTTCAAATCGCATGGCCAGCAATGTCTTGATCAGACCCACCATCCCGGCGGCTTCCAGAGTGTGTCCCACATTGGCCTTTGCGCTGCCGATGGGAATCCCTGGTGAAACGATTTTCCCTAGAGATTCGGTCAGCGATGCGATTTCAGTGGCGTCGCCAAGCTGAGTGGAAGTTGCATGGGCTTCGATGTACTGCAGACGGGTGGGATCAATTCCGGATGAATAAGCTCTTCGAATCGCTGCCACCTGTCCTTCCTGCCGTGGCGCCCAGAAGGTTTTACCGCGTCCGTCCGATGAGACTCCCACAGATCTTATGATGCCCAGAATCTGGTCTCCGTCCAGCCGAGCCCGGTGAAGTGTCTTGATCATCACCGCCGCATATCCATCCGAGGGTACCATCCCGTCGGCGTCGGATGAAAACGGCGAAGAATGAGTAGCGCTCATCGTTTGTGTCGGTGAGAGCAACACCATCTCCCACCAGTTACGATACGAGAAGGCGCCGACAACAGCGGCATCAGTTCTTCCCCGGTGGAGTGACATTGCGGCCAGATGAATTGCAACAAACGAAGATGCACACGCTGCGTCCAGCGCGATCGCGGGGCCGGAAAGATTCAGCGCGTGCTGGATGAGTCCGGCGGCGGCGACTGGTGTCACCACATTAACCGCAGATTCTTTCCAGGATGTCGTCGTCGTCCGGATTTGCTGAATCAGTCCGGCGACTGCCTTCTCCATAACCCGGGGATCAATCAGCTTTTGTGAACCTGCTTCCCGAAGAAGCTGTGACAGTTCTTCTGCATGACTGTTGTAAACGAGTTCCGCTTCCAGGTTACTGCCTGTGCAGTTGCCTACAAACACTGCGGTGTCGGGTAAAGACCTGAGTCCCGGCCCGTAACCGGCATGCCGCACCGCAGCGCATGCCACTTCGCACATTGTCAAATGTGTTGGATCGGCACGGATCGCGTCATCCGGCGAAATCGGGCAGGCTTTGTGATCCCGAATGCCTTCGCGGACCGTTCCGGCGATTCGTGAATATGATGTTTCTGCGGTTTCCCGGACTTCGCTGTAATACAGCCGTTGGTCCAGACGATCCGGTGGCAGGATTGAGATTCCATGCCGTCCTTCGACCAGCAACTTCCAGAAATCATCCAGGTGATCTGCCCCGGCCAGACGGCAGGCCATACCGACAACAGCAAGGGGAGTCGTCCGAAAGTCATCAGCAGACATGTTATCGACGCCTCCCGGTGGACGTTCACACAGGATCGTTACACATGGATTGCGGATCCGCCGTCCACGGTCAGCGTTTCTCCCTGCACAAGATCACTCAACCGGCTGGCCAGAAACAGCACAACATCGGCAACGTCATCCGGCATCAGTTCTCGTTCTCCGACCATGGTCTTGTTCTTTCGTTCGGCGAACATGACGCCGGAATACGGAATTCGACGAGTGGAGTCTGTGTCAACAAGTCCGGCCTTAACAACGTTGACGTTAATGCCTTTGTCTCCAACTTCCAGAGTCAGATGTCGCGCGATACTCTCGAGCGCAGCCTTGGATCCGCCAATCAGACCGTACATCGGCAAAGCCATATGAGATCCATGACTGGAAATGGCAATCACCTTGGCTCGCCCGACACTGCGCTCAAGCAGTGGCAATGCTTCTCGCACCAGGAACACGAGTGACAATACATTGATGTTCATTGTGGCATGGAAGTGCTTCGTGTTTGACGCCAGCAGTGGACGAAAGCCACCGGTGGCAGCGTTGCTGACGATAATTTCTAGCTGTCCGATTTCTTCCTTAATGAAATCGATCAGCGAAATGACGTCTTCCTCTTCCCCGACATCAGCCTTAACCACATAGGCTCGCCTGCCCATGGCTGTAATTTGATCAGCCACTTCCATGGCTGCGGCGCGCGACGTGACATAGTTAACGATCACATCAGCGCCTGCCTCTGCCAGTCGCAATGCACATGCTTTTCCAATCCCGCGGGAACTTCCCGTAACCAGTGCGACTTTTCCAGCCAAGTTGATCATTCTGCAACCTTTGAATTATGGCCAGCCGATCAGCTGGAAATACCGTGCATCCATCGCAGTAAAGCCCCAAAGTCCAGTCAGCCGATCGCGTGTTCCTAGAATCATCATTGCGGCCACGTCGCTGCGTCAGAAAGCATACTTCGTGGTGTTCCTCCTGACCTTCATCTGTTTCCGAATCTCACCATAGATTTGTGGCTGTGCCAAGCGCTAACTTGATGGAATCGTCAAAAGCAGCACGTTCGTAAGAACAGGCGTCATAACCTGAATGACCGGAACCAGATTCCGCAGTCGAGAGGCATGATGCATACGTTCTCAGGTGTTTCATCGCAATTCACACAATCCTGGCCGTACAAGGCGACCACTCTCGACACAACGGGGACACGGATTTTTTCAGGGGTTCCTGGTCACAGAGCGGTGTTCGCCTGCCATCGCCCGCGTCCGGGAACGAAATTCGACATCCTCAATCAGCCGTCCGAGCGGTCCAGCCAGCAATGCCGGCAAAACTACCACGGACGACAGCCACGCCACCGCCAGCAGAGCTGCCAAAACCCAGCCGAATCGACTAATGAGCAGAAGTTCGGCGGGATACAGCAGGAGCAGGCTCAGTGCGATCACTAGCGCCGTCTGCGTCATCGCCATTCCGCAGTTCCGCATCGCTAGGACTAATGACTCTTCGCGTGTTTTCCCATGCTGAAGTGGTATCCGGAACTAGGTAATCAGATGCAACGTGTCATCCACGGCAATCCCGATGGCGATCGACCCGGTCAGCATCGTACCGATGTCCAGAACCTGGCCGAACCATGACATTAATCCAAACACCACGGCGACAGGAAGAACGAGGAGAACGCCGCTCAGCAGCCCCGCACGAATGCTTCTCATATGAAGCATCAGCGTGATTGCAATCAGCACGAAGGTAAGTGCAAGGCTGTTGACCAAGCTGTCAAGCAATGCCATCTGAGCCCTGTAGAAGACAGGAACGGCTCCAGTCACGCTGAACCACAGGCCGGGCGCATTCTGCGTCTCCTCCCGAAGTATCTCAGCAAGGTCTCGCATGAGCGCCGCGTAGTCCAGATCCGCTGACATGTGTGTTTGAGCGGTAATTCGCCATGTTTCGTCAAGCGGGGCATCGTGTGTCCAGACGAACGTGGGATCTTTTTGTGCAGCCAGGTACTCAGCGCTCGATGCCACCTCATCCGTCTTGATCTCTTCTTCTGTACGACGACTCATCACTGCATAATTCATCCTGATCTGCCGTTCTTCACGAGATTCGGGCCGCAGGTGTACGGGCTAAAAGTCAGCGAGAGAAACGGCGCCACTGATCCTTGGGTGCTGACGAACGGCCTCCTCAATTTTCCGAATCAACGCCATACGCTCAAGAAAGAATTTTTTCTCACTGTAGTCCTCGCCGAAGTGAACCAGCAGGTCGAATGAACTGGTCCCGCCGAGATTCTCCTCAAAAAATCGGCTGTCCTGTATGAGGCGGGAACTTCAGACAGCGAACTGGTGTCCCATGAAACCAGAATGCGATCTTCTGCCGGAAAGTACGACTCCAATTGCTGCAGCGCGCGGGCATGTTCGTCGTCTTTGGAAAGCCATGTTGCAAGGTCGTCCTGCAGTTCAATGAGCGGCAACTGACGCGCGGCGGAAACGATTGCGACCAGCATGATCCCGACAATCACAATCGAGAAGGTCCCTGTCCCAAACACTTTCTGCCACATGCAACGAGTCCCTTCGGCGGAAGCTGTTTCGACGATATTTCTGACACACACCGACCGCTGGCAGCCAAATTTGCCGCGTTCAGCAACTCTTCTACCTCACACGAAGTTCATACGTAAAGCGAACGGCGGAAAAACACCTGTCAGCAGAAGACCGCCTTTTCAAGAATCCGAGCTTCTTGTCCGTGACATTCACTTCGCGTGTCTGTGAGCAAATTCAGGACCACGTTTGCGCTCGACGCCTCAGTTCTCAAGTTGTGATGTAACATTGGCTGGCACCCACGAGTTGCAGCCGGATTCGTGAGATTTCAAGGTTCGGCCGAGAACACACCCTCGCTCTCACGTATCGAATCCGCCCGCGTCCGGATGTCTGCTTTCAGCAATTCGCTCGCTCAGAGACATACGGCAGAGTACACAAATGAGCCAGCCACAGACACTACGTGCGATTCCGCACACATACGATGCGTAGCAAGACTTTGAGGCAAGTTATCCCCGGATTTCCAGCCAAGCAATGTTCAGCGTGGGCGGTGATTCACATTCGGCAGATCTGAACAACACCCCCAGTTGATTAAACTCCGTAATTTGGCCAGAGACTTCGAAGGCAAACTCCGCATCCAGACGGGCAGGACACTCCGCGATGTGTGTCCCGTTGATCCGTACGGCACTGGGGCATTCGCTTGCCTGCACTACGATCCGAAGCGTAGTGGTGTCGTCGATGCCTGTCGGACAGTGAAAACCACGAGTCAGCAGAACACCAGATTCACGCTGTGACTCCGGCAGCGTAAACGGTAACTGGCAGCGGATCGCTTCGCCGACGGGCTGTTGGTGAATATCGACGGACTGTGATTCCCACGGACCAGCTAAGCGGATTCGGTGATTCTTCATGAGGTACGTTCTGTTGCGCTCAAATCGCTTAACTACCTGTGATCAGCTGCGTCAGGAACAACTCTGGATCATTGACCGGTTTCGGTGTATCGCCATCCCATTCGACAAGTCCAGTTCTCTCAATCACGAATATTGCCGGCTTAATAGTTGCAACGCTATCTTTGGCGGGCAGGATCGCAGTGCCCCATTTGACTGAACAGGAACCTGGCTGCCCGGACCAGGTATCGTGCAGCACCGGAAACGGAAAACTCTCGGCCTGCGACTTGAATTCAGGAGTTAGCGGCGTCGAAATCGCGATCAGTCGGATGCCAGTCCGTTTGATCGCCGGTGCGAACTTCCGGATCCACTGCAGGATCGAATTTCCGTTCAGCCCATTACGGCCGTCGAAGAATATCAGCACGATTCGATGCCGATGCAAATAGCCTTCCAACTGAACTGGTCGCCCGTTCTGATCAAGCAATTGAAAAGACGGCGCGGGCCTTTCATCCACAATTGTCGCAACAAATTTCACATCATCACGAGGCGTTAAAATTCTCCAGGCCGTCACCGTCGCGACCACCAGAAGAACGCAGCCGAAGATTTTCTCACGAAGTTTCATAGGCACATATTACCGCTGGACGAGCCTTCCAGGAATGGCCACCCGAAGACAAGCGGCTTCGCGATGCACCGTCGAGTAAGAAGAATGTCGAGCGATAGAAATCATGGCTTAACGGCGGCATTACGGTAGCAGTTCGGGCTGTAGAGTAGGTATGCTTGCAGAGCCAGTGGTCGTGCTTTTTTTAAAATTCCGCAGCTGCAGGAAACAAGCTTGGTCTGCGGCCACGGGCGAAACGATCCTGACTCATGCCTTTTCCCTTGTACCGGAACGACTGAATTCTACAAGTTCGGTCTAAGAACAGACGCTAGCCATGAATCAAAACTCATTTCACGACGTTCGCGCCAGTTATCTTCGTCGGCGATGGTTCTTAAAAGACTGCGGTCTGGGACTGGGAGCCATTGCGGCCGGGGCGATGCTGTCGCAGGATTCTGCGGCGGCGACGTGGCGCGAAGGGGAATCAGCTAATCCGCTGGCTCCCCGGCAGCCGCATTTCCCCGGCAAAGCCAAGCGTGTGATCTACATGTTTCACGCAGGCGCACCTAGTCACCTAGATTTGTTCGACAACAAGCCGGAACTCACCAAACGCGACGGTCAGTTGCCTCCGGCGGAACTTCTCAAAGGGTATCGAGCGGCCTTCATCAATCCGAATTCCGCATTGCTCGGCCCGAAATTCAAATACGAAAAACGCGGCGAATGCGGGATGGAGCTGAGCGAAGTATTGCCACACACGGCGAAACTCGCCGATGACATTTGTCTGATTCGATCGATGCAGACAGACGCCGTCAATCACGCGCCTGCTCAGATCATGATGAACACCGGATCGCAGCAGTTCGGTCGTCCAAGTTTTGGTTCATGGACCTTGTACGGTCTGGGCAGTGAATCGGCTGATCTGCCTGGATTTGTCGTACTCATGAGTGCGAAAGGGACAAGTGGTGGTGCCAGCAATTATGGCAGCGGATTTCTGCCGACGATGTACGGCGGCATACCGTTTCGCAGCAAAGGCGATCCAGTCCTGTACCTGTCCAATCCGGCTGGAATCGATGATGAATCTCAACGCGCGTCACTGGATTCGCTCAATCGACTGAATGAGCTGGCGTACAAAGCTGCAGGCGATCCGGAAATCGCCGCTCGTATTCAAAGCTATGAAATGGCCTACCGCCTGCAGACAAGTGCACCGGAACTGATGAATCTAGGAAGTGAGTCGAAGGAAACTCTTGAGCGATACGGAATCAAGGATCCCAACGAAGCAAACTACGCCCGCAACTGCCTGTTGGCTCGACGCTTGATTGAACGCGGCGTGCGGTTCGTGCAGCTATTCCATGAAGCATGGGATCAGCATGGCAATCTGACGGCTGGCGTTCGCCGGAATGCACTTGACACGGATCAGGCCAGTGCGGCTCTGGTGGCTGACCTGAAAGAACGCGGACTGTTGCAGGACACGATTGTTGTCTGGGGCGGAGAGTTTGGTCGCACGCCGATGGTTCAGGGCGGAAACGACGGCCGGGATCACCATAACCGCTGTTTCAGCGTTTGGCTGGCTGGCGGAGGTATCAAATCAGGGCATGTCCACGGGCTGACAGATGAGCTTGGATTCAATGTCAGCGAAAATCCCGTCCATGTCCATGATCTCAACGCAACTCTATTGCACCTTCTCGGCTTCGATCACACGAGACTGACATACCGCTTTCAAGGCAGAGATTATCGCCTGACTGATGTGCATGGTAACCTAGTTCAGGGGATTTTATCGTAAACATGGACGGCGACAGCATCAGTTTGTCAGCAGTGGTGCGACCGGTGGCAGCGAACCTAGATCGCCAGTCAGCCGGAACGGCCTGCGAGAAATTTCTTTTCCGGAACTCTTTAGAATCATCCAGTAGTCGCCGGGAGCCATTTTACTTCCAGTCTGATAGGTGAAGTTGGCCCACAGTGAATCGCGTGTTACGAACTGCCCCCAACTGTCGAGAATTCTCGCATCAGAATCCTCGATGGCACATTCCACCCACAGATCTTCGTGGGGCGGATTGATGTTGCATTGCGCGATGATGGTCTCTTCATATCCATATTCTGCTTTGCGATTTGCGAGCTGACCGCCCACGAGCATACTGCCGATATCGAAGGAAAAGAACTTATCTTTCTCACGCAGCGGACGGGAGTTATTGATCATGGCCAAGGCCACTTCGCGATCAAGTTTCTTGAGTGGCATCATGCCGTCGTTTGCGCGGATGCCGTAAAGATCAAATCGATAATCCGCCTCAGCTGACCCAACAGCCACCAGTGTTGCCAGCGCCAGCCATACCATAGAAACAGAAACTGCCGCAGGCCGCATTTCGATTGCTCGTGCAATGGCAAATCGCGGAAATCCCAACAGCGAAGAGGGCAGACGCATCCGATGCATAAAGCGTCGAATCGCAACGATATCACGTTCCATCAGAAACGCCAGATAACAGCTTATGCAGATCAGAGGAAAGATCCACAACCCGAGCGAAATCCATGTCATAAAGTGGAACAGCACACCGATACCGAGAGTAAAGTAGCGACCAGTGGGTCTCCATGCGAGAAACGGAAATGAGATCTCCCACACGACGGTGATGTATCCGCTGATCAGCAGCAGCGGTGTCGATGTTGCCATGATCTCGCCCACAGGATTTGCATAGTTCCAGTTACTCAGCATCCAGTATCGCAACTGTTCACCACTAAAAAACGCATGACTCTGAATCTTGGTGATTGCCGCCCCAAAATAGATGAAACAAAACAGAATCTGAATCAGCCTTGCCGGCCAGACCGGGACAAGCGGAGGAATTGCAGAGGCTTCACGACCGTCTTTCCATCGCTTCAGAACGGCATCAATGGACCAGACGAGATGGCATTCGGAAACAGCCAGAATGAGCAGGATATGAGCAGCGATGACAGAATATTTCGTCATCGTACTGACAGCATCCAGCAAATTGAAATATGTGTACAGCGGAGCCCCGATCAGGAATGCTAGTCGTGTCCGAAATCCAAGCACACCACAGATCAGCGCGAAGATCATGATTCCGTAAAGCGCGACAGCAAACGACGGAGGCAGAACTGGCAGTGGCGTTCCCTGTCCGAACAGTTCAAAAATCTGCACGGAAGCGCCGTCGGTCGAAAACAACTCGCGAACGCGTCCAAACCGCCGAATCATAGGCACCAGGGCGACGGCAGGCAGAAACATCCGAACCAAGGCAATCCCGTAAGGGGCCTGTTCTGCAAAGAAGAACTCTCGAATACTGCTGAACAGCCCCGGGCTTTTTGTCTCCATTGATTTCATCGCGATGATTCCATTCATCCTGGGGAACTTGACAGTCTTCGAAAAGGGGTCAGGAACCAATAGTGCGGAGCACCCTTTGGGCCATTTGGCTATTGGTTCCTGACCCCTTCTCCAGGCCTTGACAGAGCATTAGTTCGTATTAAGCCCGTGCGAATCGGATGTAGCCTGAAACCTGTTCTGGATGTTGTTGGCAGCGGGATTGAAGAACGTATTGTAGTACGGAGTAGCTTCACGCGACGCCTGTTGCAGGCGAGGATTGTCCGAGATGGTCAGCAGCGTCTGACGATTGAACCAGTCCGGATACGATTCGATGGATGACCCTTTGGCCGTGCAGATCGCCGTCAGATGGAAGTAAGAGACTTTCTCCATCGGTTCATGAAAGTTGTACGACCAAAGATGAGCGGGCACGTTGAACTGCTTCGGCCAGATTTCCTGCACAACGTAGACACGGTCGATGTCGGGATGTGACGTATGGGAGATCACATGATTGATATGACGCGCGATCAGACTGCTTGAAACGTCGTAACTCACTCGATCCACGTTACTAAATGGCTTGAATGCGCCCCACGGCTCACGAACCTCAAAGTAGTTGCCAGTGGCGTCTTCTGCCACGATGTGAGTCCGATTGTCGTAGGCCTGCCAGCCGCAGAACATGTCCCAGACGACAAGATAGCTCAGCGTGTTGCCGCAGAGGCCAACTTTAAGAGCATGTGCAGCGGTGCCCCAAGTCAGCGAAAGGATATAGCATGTCACAAACAGGACCGAAGCCCAGCGTTTCAGCCGCATGTTTCACCATCCTTCCATGGCAGGTGAATATAGTAGAATCTTAAATGGCGGGGCGTTGTCACCCATCAACGGAGCATCGACCAACAAGACTTTGTGCTTTTTTCGAAATTTAGTCAAGAGCGAACGGCGAAGAACCGCTGGCCACGCGAAAGACGCCAATGCCTAATCGCATAGCGATTCAACGCCGAATAGCCCCGCCAAAATACACGACACGAAAAAAGCCTGCTGTCCCATGTGGAACAACAGGCTTCTAAGCGAGGTCGACGGGACTTGAACCCGCGGCCTCCAACGTGACAGGCTGGCGCTCTAACCAACTGAGCTACGACCCCTCGCTTACCTTGCGGCAGCTTCAACGTGCGGAAGCGTACTAGCTATTGAACATGTTTTCAAGAACACACGCCACAATTTTGGCATCAAGTTCGGCATACCTTCAACAGAAGACCGGAAAACAGGCGAACAGGTTCACAAATTCACATCTTTGGGCAACAAACGATCGGTTGATCCAGGACTTAACTAACAGAGTTTGGTCGCTTAGTCGTTGTCAGACGTGGCAGAGCAGTCTCCGCCGGCAGGGCGAGATTTGCTCGTCCGAATCCCGCCTGTCTAATTCCCTGCCACTTTCACGCTCATTCCCGCAGTTGGAAAAGGCTGGTGGAAGTGAGTCCAGGGCGACTGCTCCTTTTTGCCGGTTGGTTCGATCGCAGTGATCCGGATCGCCCGCTGTTTGACCCGATCACGGAGGGTATTCTCAAATCTAAACAGCTGCTCGCAGTTTCCACCGATGACGGACTTTCATGGAGCAGCTGGCGTGAACTGCCAATGGCAGATCTTAAGGGCTGCGCCATCACCGGACCGGCGGTGCAGTGGGACGACGGCACGATTGCCTTGGCGTTCGAGAGCTTCAAAGAATTTGATGATCTAGGACTCGGCCGGCACGCCGCATGGATGTTGCTCTCGCACGATGGCGGCGAGACATTTTCTTCACCTCTGCTCGTTGCACAGCATCCAGAACACGAAGTCTATTATTGGGATCAGAGGCTGTGCATTGGGTCTGAACATGGAGAATGGACGGCCCTGTTCTGGACGCATCATCTGTCCGAAAAGCGAGACCTGAATGTGCATCTGCGGCATGGATCCAGAGTAAAATCGGCAGCAGGTGATCGACTTAAGCTGCAACCGATTCAGACCACCTCGATACCCGGTCAGATCGCTGCACCGTTATGGCTCAATGACGATCGACTGCTCGCTTTTGTCGTTGATCGGGATCGGCCAGGTACGATGACTCTGTGGTGTTCCACGGACAGCGGTGCTTCATGGCCACAGGAGAATCGGCTAATTGTCCACACGCACGACGAACAAGCGATGTTGAGTCAGGGCAAAGAGAATGTGGATTTCAAACAGTACTGAGAAGACATGGTGAAGTGGAGTTTCGGGCATCCTGCAATCCGACTGCTTGGTGACAATCGTGTTCTGCTGGCATGGTACGCCGGGACTCCTGAATGTATGAGTCTTCACTGGGCCCGAATTTGCGTGAGTGAAGGAACAGGCCGATGAAGGCCCGTTCCGTCGCCTGTACCACCCGACGAAGCAACGCAAGGTGCTACGCCGAATTGTGAACGCTTTGGCGGGACACTAGCCAGGCCGACAGCAATGTCAGCGTCACGGTTGCGATACATGTCACTGACACACATGCCAACATCGACGGCAGCTCGGCAGTCACCGGTAGCGTCGTATTGTACAGCAGACGCCGCAGTCCGGCCACGCCATACGTGAGCGGATTAAGGCGGATGACCCAGAACAGCCAGCCGGAATCTCCCCCAGGAAAAAAAGCGCCGGACACCAGCCACATCGGCATCAGAAAGATACTCATGACGGCGTGATATCCTTGAGTCGAATTCATGGGCCATGCGATACTAAACCCCAGCGCCGTCAGTTCGGCAGCAATCAGGACAAGAAAGCCCGTCGCCATCAGCATGCGCGACACCGACCATGTCGCCTCGATTGGTGAACCAAGTCCGAGCATAGAAATCAGCGGCCCGATCAGCAGGAACAAACCGGCCTGCAGAATCGCCAAAAATGTCCCGGCGGCAAGTTTGCTCAACACAATCGACAACCGTGAAACCGGGGCCACCAGAATGCCTTGCAGAAACCCTTCACGGCGGTCTTCAATGATAGAGATCGTCGAAAAGATGGCCGTGAAGAGTACGATCAGTGCCGCGACGCCGGGTAGGAAGTATTCCTGATAGCTGACTGTGTGCGATAAACCGTCGGCCCACGACGGCGCCTTGAAAGAAGTTCGCAGCCCGGCACCAAACAGAATCCAGAATATGATCGGTTGACCTACCGCACCGATAACGCGCGTACGCTGTCGCAGGAAGCGAAGCAATTCTCGCTTTGTCAGCGCCACGACTGCATTGAATTGAGCGGGGTCATCAGTCTCAGTCATTGATGTCTCCAGTCTCTGAAAGCGATCGACCGGTCAGTTCCAGAAACACGTCTTCCAGCGATGGACGTGTGAGTTCCAGACTGACAATCTGATCGCCGAACGAATGCATGATTTCACGGATCTGCTCGGCAGGATTGCTGGGTCGCAGCGTAACTCGATCACCATGCAACTCGACATTGCCCCCGACAATCGCGCGCAGTGAATCAAGATGGCTCGCAGCATCACGCAACCGCAGCGTCAGACGCTCACCATCGAGCCGACTTTGTAGTTCCAGTGGAGTTCCTTCAGCCACCGTTCGGCCGCGATCCAGCAGCAGTACGCGGTTACAGAGCTCGGCTTCTGGCATCAGATGAGTAGCAACGATGATTGTGGTTCCCTGTTTCTTCTGCTGAACGCTCACAAATTCCCAGAACTCCTGCCGCGCACGGGGGTCCAGTCCGCTGGTTGGTTCGTCCAGCAGCAGCACTTTTGGATCATGCATCATCCCTTTGGCAAGTTCCACGCGACGCTTGAGTCCCCCGGAAAGCGTGCCAACGATTGTGCGACTGCGATCGGCAATTCCGAATTGCTGAAGCATTTCCGACACGCGATTGTTCAGCGTCGTACCGGACAAGCCGTAAATGCTGCCGTGACATTTCAGATTCTCCGCGACCGTGAGTCGCACATCCACTGCTGGCGACTGAAACGTTACGCCCAGTTGTCTGCGGACGGAAGACTGCTGCGTCGTCACGTCAAACCCACAAACCGTCAATTCGCCTGACTGCATAGGGATCAAAGTCGCCAGCAGACGAAAGAGTGTCGTTTTACCGGACCCATTTGGACCAAGCAGCCCAAAGAGCGTGCCGGTAGCAACGGAAAAAGACACGTCATCCAGCGCAGCACGCGTTCCGTAGTTGTAGCGAAGGTTTCGGGCGACGGCGATCGATATCATTCAGATACGTTCGACAACGCTCGACGGCATGTCCAGCCAGCTCAGGGCGTTAGTCGCCAGTCTCTCAAAAATCGCAGCTTATCAGGATGCACATTCTTGTCGGTGGCATGATCATGAAACGCTGTCGAAGCGACGATTGTTGTGCTGTTGAGCCTCAACGCCGATGGCGTGGAGATTAAAGGTTTCATGCAAGGGATTATTTCATCTGAAGTTTGACTTTGCGACTTCACACGCGAACATTCACATGTGCGCAGTTGTATCGCAGAATGGCTCATTCGGAGTTTTGACAAGAGGCTGTTATTTCGATGTTCGATGAGTTTGAACAATTTCAGCGATTCCGATCCACATGGAACGCCGTCCGCATCGAGCGCGCCGTGGAACTGGGTCTGTTCACTTTTGGCGATTCCGATCTGCCGTATTATCTGGTGACGTCTTCTTCTGGAAAAGATGTGGGGGGTAATGCAGCGATGGTCAAGGTGCGTCGCGGCAGTGTCACCGTGTCTCGAGCCCGAATCATCACCCCGGACACGATGCATCCGGAGCTACAAAACTTCTTTGAAGAACACGAGGAGACCGGACTTATAGAATTCCTGATGGCGCGCACGGCGGCGTTTTCCAATCTGAAGCTGAGTAACGCATCCGGGCCGGAAAAAATTGTCACCGATACCGTCGAAGAAGCCGTGACTCGGTTGAATCGACAACTGGACGATGAAGAAGAAGATCGCGTCGCTATTCTGTCTGCCCCCGCGCCGCTCGCCGGATTCGCAGTGTTTCGGTACGCATCCGAAAGAATTCTATCAAGCGCCCCAGGCAACATTCAGGAATTTCGTGAACGCGGCCTGCTGCCATGAGCAAAATGGGGTTGTGCACCAGTCTATCGGTGCCATCGGTGCCTGCCTGGTCTATGGATTCCTGTGTCGCATCATACCCGGCCGCTGGCTGATTCACCTCGCGATTGCCTCGGGTGTCTTATCGACGCTGGCGTATCTACTGGTGGAAGGCGAGTAAAACGCCTTTGTTGTTTCGGTCTTCGTTGGATTTGTCTACATGCTGGGCAACCTGATCCAACTGAATCTTGCCGCTCGCATGTGTCCCCCCACGATTGCAGGAAGCATGTTCGCCATGCTGATGTCCGTCTCTAATCTCGCTATTATTGCCTCGACAATTCTGGGTGGCTGTCTTTATGAGGTCTTAGCGATCCAGAGCGGACCGGCGTTTGCCTTCACCGTCGTCGTGCTGATGGGTTCGGCAACGACAGCGCTGTGTTGGTGTTTAGTGCCGTGGTTTCCATGACGCTGCATCGTTCGCAATTCGTTATTTGGAAAAGCAGTCATAGCGAGGTCGTATGGGGCAACGCATCTTCGTAACCGTACCCCACAACCATTATAGACAGGCCCATCATTTTGTGTCGGTTTGAGTTTTCTTCAACCGAGCAGAGGAATGAATCATGGGGCGTCATGTAGATCATGGGAAGCATTATGCGTGGAGCGAGCGGATTCGGCGGCGGCGAGAGTCAGGGCTGACGGTGGCTGAATTCTGTGAGTGGGAGGGCGTGTCAGTTGCGTCGTTCTACAACTGGCAGAAGAAGCTGCGGGGCGCAAAATCCCGGAGGCAATCGGTGGAGTTGGTGACGCCTGAAGGCAGGTCACAG